>CAZHIK010001594.1:0-1714 GCA_964532635.1 uncultured Enterobacterales bacterium | reverse complement strand
ATCGCCACAGCCTCGAGTCCATGCTTGCCCTGGTGGAGCGGGGCGGCATACACAGCGTCTCCAGAGTCCGGGTCGGACGGTCCCGCGGAGGGCGGGACGCGCCGCCACCAGACGCCCCTTGGAGGTCACCAATGTCCAACAACGCCATCCACGTGTCCCAGGCCGACTTCGACGAGGTCGTGCTTCAGTCCGAGCTTCCCGTGCTGGTGGACTTCTGGGCTGTCTGGTGTGGTCCCTGCAAGGCCATCGCTCCGCTGGTCGATGACATGGCCGGTCAGTACCAGGGCCGCCTCGCGGTCTGCAAGGTCGACGTCGACAACGCTCCTCAGGTCGCCATGAACTACGGCGTGCGCTCCATCCCCACCCTGCTCCTGTTCAAGGGTGGCCAGGTCGTGGGCCAGCGTGTCGGCGCCCTCTCCCGGGACAAGCTTCAGGCCTTCGTAGAGGAAGCGCTCTAGCGCCTCTACCAAGCGGCGCGGGGCGCGCGGGCCCTATGTCGTCAATCCTCGGCCAGCGTGCAGGCGTCCACGCAGGCCATGGGGAAGTATCCCTCGGTGTACTCCGAGCAGCTGAGTTCCTCGAGCTCGGTGATGCACAGCTCGGCAGCCGCAGGATCGTACTCCACGCAGGCGTAGGCCTCGGAGCGTAGAAGCTCGAGACAGTGTTCGTAGTCATCGGCTCCGGCCGCAGAGAGGAGTCCGCACTCCTCGTACAGTGCACAGCGGGTCAGGGCCGAGTCCTCCTGGAAGTCATCGGCCGGGTAGCACGCGGTGACCAGGAGCAGGGGGAGCCACAGGGTGGGAGTGCGCATGATTGGACCTCCGGCGCAAAAGAAAACGGAGGCTGACGGCCCTCTTGGGAAGGACCGCCGACCTCCGTGTTCAGCAGGGCGCCCAGGGGCGCCGTGCTCGTCCAGAGCTAGTCGTTGCTGCAGACGTCGTCGCAGATCTCGGTGCCAGCACCAGCGAGGAAGTCGTCGCAGGAGACGTCGGTCCAAGCGGTGACGCACTCCTTGGCGGCGCCGGAGTCGTAGTCGGCGCACTCCCAGACCTCGCCGCCGGTGTCCTCGACGTCGCCCAGGGCGATGCAGTCGTCGTAGGTGAAGTACTCGGTGAAGAACTCGCACTCCTCCATCTTGTCGCAGGAGGCGTTGAGCATGTCATCGCCGAAGGTGTCGTAGTCGTAGCCGCAGCCGACGAGGGTAGCGAGGGCGAGCAGGAACGGAAGGCGCTTCATCTGATTCTCCCGAAAGAGGGGGGGTTGGGTAGAACCGGTGGCTCCCCACCTGTATTGGGATCCGAGCCGGTGATGGCGATCTCGCATGGTACGGCTCACGCGTCAAGGGACCTGGAAAGAAAAGGGTTGATAGTTACACCAAGATCTATGCTGTCGACTTGACATAGCAATAGCGCGAGCCGCGCGAAAACCAAGGAAAAAGGCGTGGAATTGGCCGTCGGTCAGTTTTCGGAGGGCTGAAACGGCGTGCGGGCCACGCGTGGATGCGTGACCCGCGGGATGGAAATGGCGGGACGGGGCGTTGGCGCGCCGTTCTACCCGTAGACGTGACGGGTGAGGTCCTTGGTGAGGTTCTTCTGGTGGCTCTCGATGGTGCCGCCACCGATCTCGATGAGCTTGGCGTCGCGATAGAGGCGCTCCACCTTGTACTCCTCGCAATAGCCATAGCCGCCCAGCACCTGGATGGCCGCGTCCGCGA
>CAZHIK010001593.1:0-1721 GCA_964532635.1 uncultured Enterobacterales bacterium | reverse complement strand
CCTGGGCTCCAGCGGCACGCGCGCTCATCGCGGCGGCCTGCGGCGCGCTACTGGGCCCGGCGCCGGGGCTGGCCCAGCAGCCCGAGCCCGCGGACGCCGAGAGCCCGGCCGAGCCCGAGGTGATCCAGGCCGGGCCTGAGGAAACAGCCCAGGAGCCCTTAGCCGACGAGGTCATCTATGTGGACGACGCGGCCGTCATCCGCGCCCGCGAAGAGGTGGGCCTGGCTCTCAGGCAGCTGGGCTACAAGAAGAAGAAGACCCGCAACGGGCGCGAGGTCTACACCAATGCAGACCCCTGGAAGCCCCAGGTTGTGGTGGACGACGATGGCTGGATGGTGGTCCGTCGGGCTCCGCCCAGCCTCGGAAAGCCCGATCTGCCAGGCATCTGGAGCGGGCCCCTGGGCTACCTTGTCTGCGTGGCCAACCCCACCGCTTGCATCCACATCGGAGGATGGGTGGTGTCCGAGCGCAAGCTGGCCTGGCAGAAGCACGCCGTGGTCAGCCACACCCAGGCCACCATGGGTCGCTACGAGGACGCCCTGGTGGCTCGGGCGTTCAACCAGCGCACCGGCGAGGACATCCCGGATGCGCTGGCCGCCCTGTGGAGCGACGGCATCCCCCTCGAGGGCGAGGGGCTGCTCGAGACCCACGCCGAGCGTCGCGCCGCACTGTTGGAGTTCTGGACAACCCGCAACTGCAACGAGTGGGGTGCCGCTGTGCGGCAGGTCGCGCTGGACTTCATGCAGTACGAGGTCCAGACCAGCGATCACCCGTTCACCAACGCCGAGGTGGCGCAGGCCAACCGAGTGCGTAGCTGTCAGGAGCTGTTGAACATCGATGGACTCGACGAGCAGAGCAACTGAGTTGGACCGCAGCTGGGCCGTGTGGGTCCTGTTGCCGATCCTGCTGATCTCGGCTGGCGTGGCCGGCTACCTCGGGTGGGTGCACATGGTGCTCACCCATGGCGCAAGCGCCTTCGAGAGCGCCTGCAACCTGGGCGGGACCTTCGACTGCGACAAGGTCAACACCAGCCGCTGGTCCGAGCTGCTGGGTCTGCCCATCAGCTTCTGGGCGATCCCCTTGTACCTGGCCATGGCCTGGCTGGGTGTGGTTGGCACGCGGCCCGATCGACGCGGAGCCCGGGCCCGTGGCGCCCTGGTGTTGGTGGCCTCCTGGAACGTCATCGTCAGCCTCGTGCTCGCATACATCTCGCTGTTCGTGCTCGAGTACGTCTGCCTGTTCTGCGTGGCGCTGTACGTCCTGCACTTCATCGCACTGGCGCTCGTGCTGTTGCCGCCCGGTGGGCGTCTCCCGGCGCTGCCTTCGCTCCGGGACATCGGTGTGGCCGCAGTGGTCGCCCTGGTCAGCCTGGCCCTGCTCTACCCACTGAACATGACCCTCACCTCGGGCATGGACGCTGCCGTGGTGGAGAGCTTGGAGCAGGCCGCCACCCGAAAGACGGGAGCGACCGAGGCGGAGGGCGAGAAGTCCTCCCGTGGCAAGGACGTGCAGCTACCCGAGACCGTGGTGGAGATAGCCCCCCTCGCCCACGCGCCCACCGCGGGGCCCGAGGGTGCACCGGTGCAGGTGGTGGTGGTCTCGGACTTCCAGTGCAGCTTCTGTCGTCGCCTCCAAGGCAGCCTGGCCAGCATCGAGGAGCGCTACGACGAGCGTGTGCGGTGGGCCTTTGTGCACCTGCCCCTGGACAAGTCCTGCAATCC
>CAZHIK010001592.1:0-1726 GCA_964532635.1 uncultured Enterobacterales bacterium | reverse complement strand
CCAGCCGAAACGCCGTGTTCGCGCTCCCCCTCGACGAAGACCTGAACCCCACCTCCGCGCCCGAGCAGGTCGCCTCGCTGCCCGTGTCCTGGCACGACACCCTGGAGGTGGACGCCTGCGGCAACCTCTACGTGGGCTCGTTCTATGGCCACCAGATCATGCGCGTCAACGCCGATCTGTCGGTGACCGTGCTGCTGACCTGGGACTTCGACAACTACGGCCACGGCTTCGAGTGGGGCAGCGCTGACGGCGGTTGGGAAGAGCATTCCATCTACGTGACCCATCCCTACAACGGCGACTGGGTGGACGAGGTGCCCATTGGCGTCCCTGGGCGGCAGTGGACGGGGACGGTCCGGGGCGGCGTGACGCTCTGAGCTTGGCGCAAGGGCATGCACCAAGGCGCTTGCGCCCGCGCCTCTATCCGTCTATATTTTGTCTGTTGTTGAGCAACTATCCCCGTATCCGTTCATATGTTGACGCTTTCACTCCTCTCAGCCCCGCAGCTCGCACAGCAGGTCGCAGACCGAGTGCGTGCCGCTCGCCTGCGCCGAGCCTGGACACAACAGGAACTGGCCGACCGCTCGGGGATGAGTTTGTCGAGCCTTAGACGCTTCGAGCGCACTGGCGAGATTTCGTTCATGTCGCTTGTTCGAATCGCTATTTCGCTCGATCTGGCACAAAATCTGGAGACCCTGTTCTCCGTAGAGCCCCAGAGCATGGACGATCTGCTCCCCAAGCGGCCCAGACTGCGAGGCCGGCGCACGTGAAGCTCACCACAGGCCAAGCCCTCGAGCTCAGCCTGCACTGGACGGACCAGGACCGCCAGCCTGTGGGCCGACTCGCCTGGCGTGAGCAGCGCGCCTGGCTCGAGCTCGACGAAGCCTTCCTGGCGGCTCCGCTCCCCATCTCTCCGCTCCAACTGCGCCCCCAACGCGGCCTCATCCCCTGCCCCCTCGAGCCCTTCGGGGGACTGCTGGGCCTGCTCCACGACAGCCTGCCCTGCGGTTGGGGAAGCCTGCTCCGCGACCGCCACGCCCGCTCCACTGGACTCAGCCCCCAGCGACTCACCCCCCTGGATCGCCTGGCCTGGGTGGGCGGCTCGGGCATCGGCGCCCTCGGCTACCACCCCCAGCCCGCCGCAGCTGCAACCCAGCACCACTCCGCAGACCTCGACCGCCTGGACGCAGCGTGCCGCGACGTCCTCACAGGAGCGGCCGTCGACGTCCTGCCAGAGCTCCTGCAGCTCGGGGGCTCACTGGGCGGCAGCAGCCCCAAGCTGATGCTCTCGCTCCGGCCCCATGACCACCACCTGGTGTGCGCACCGTCCGCGCCCGATCACCGCGCTGTGCTGGTCAAGCTCCGCGGAGCTCGAGACACCACCGAGACCGGCGCCATCGAGTTCGCCTACCACGGCATGGCCCACGACGCGGGGATCGACGTACCCGAAGCCTGGCTGTTCCCGGGCGGCCGGCGCGAAGAGCGAGGCTACTTCGTCGTGGAGCGCTTCGATCTCCGCCGCGGCCGGCGCAGGCACATCCACAGCCTCCAGGGCCTGCTGCACAGCGATCCCCGCGAACCTTCCCTCGACTACGTCACCGCCCTGGTCGCGGTCCACCGCATCACCGGCGACTGGCAGCAGCTCGAGCAGATGTACCGCCGCATGGTGTTCAACGTACTGGCCCACAACCGCGACGATCGCCCCACCAAGCTCATCCTGCGCATGGAC
>CAZHIK010001591.1:0-1732 GCA_964532635.1 uncultured Enterobacterales bacterium | reverse complement strand
CGTGTTCGTGCTCGTGCTCGTGCTCGTGCTCGTGCTCGTGCTCGTGCTCGTGCTCGTGCTCGTGTTCCCGGTCGTGTTCGTGTTCGTGCTCCCGGTCGTGTTCGTGGTCGTGTTCTGTGGTCGGCCCGGCTGCGTTGGGCTTGGCGAATCTTGCAGCTTCGCTGTGCTCGGTTCCTGGGGCTCGGCGCTCGGGGTCGCGAGGGCCGCGGGCTGGGTCGGCGGGAGCTGGGAGAGCGAGGGCAGGGGAGGGGAGTCCTGTGGCCTCGACGCGGTGCTCGGGAGCTGGGAGGGCGGTGTGCCGGGGGCTTCGCCCTCGAGTGGGGGAGCCGTGAGCGCCAGGATGGGAGCAGCCTCGGCCTCCTCCGGCGCGGTCTCGGGGAGCGGTGGCGGCTCGACCTCGAGGGGAGGCGGCTGGAGCACGGTGGGGGCGGCGGGCGCCTCGGCGTCCAGGGCCTCCGCGAAGCTGGCCAGGCCCAGCCCGAGCACCGGGGCAGGTGCGGAGGCCGGCTCCACGGGCGGATTCGCGCCGGGCGCGGGCGCCAGGGCCAGCAGGTCGAGGGCCGGTAGGCCGTTCATCACGGCGTGCTGCCCTCGGTGGCAGCCAGGCCGGGGGTGGAGGCGAAGGTGTTGGCCAGGAAGGCGGCCTGGTCGGGCTCCATCTCGGCGAGCACCTTGCCGGCCTTCATGCGGCTCATGCGCTCGAGCACGGCGATGGCGATGTCGGTGTCGGTCTCGGCCAGGATGGCGGCGGCGTCCTTCGAGCGCATGCCTTCGAACATGCGCACCAGGCCGACCACCCGTGTCTCGCGGGCTTCGTCCAGATCGCCCAGCTGCACCTCGAGCTCCTGGCGCAGCGACTGCAGGGCCTTCAGGCGCTCCTCGAGCTTCTGCTCGGCCAGCCGGAGATCGGCCTCACGGGCGGCCAGGGTGGCCTCGCGGTGGTCCAGGGAGCGTTCCTTCTGGCGCAGCTTGTCCACCAACCACTGCATCCCTTCGGTGGTGGGCGTGCGCTGCTCGACCTCCTGTTCGCTGTCGGTGGCCATGGCGGAGGTGCCGCAGATCACGAGCCCGCAGCCCACCAGGGTGGCCAGCAAGGTGATGCGGACCGAGCGCGAGCTCAGGCGCATCGGACGTGCCACCGCGACATGGCGAGCGCGTCGAGCTCGTGGCTCTCGGCCCGCTTGCGGCGCTCCTGCGCTTCCTCGGCCTGGTGCTCCACCAGCAGCTCCATCAGGCGGGCTTCCTGGCTGGCCTTGCGCAGCGCATCACGGTGTTCCTCGACCACACGTGCCTGCTTGCTGAGCAGCTCGGTCTCCTTGCGGCGCTGCAGCTCGAGGCGCAGGCGGTGGGAGTGCTGCTCGGCGAGCCACATGACCTCTTCTTCCTGGGGCTGCTGCCGGCTGAGGTCGATGGCGTCCACCGTGGCGGCCAGCTGGCCCTCGATGGCCTGGCGCTGGCGTTCCTGAGCGGCGAAGCGCAGGCGAGCATTCCGCTTCATCTGCTGCTTGATGCGCTCGAGGGTGGCCACGGTGCTCTGCATGGAACGAATCTCCGGTGCCCTTGCGTGTTCGGGATCGACGTGGGTGACCTTTAGAAAAAAAGCGAGAACAATCTAGGCCCCGGCCATGGTGAAGCGCTGCAGCTGGGCGACGACCTGATCGAAGGGCTCGGCCTCGTCCACCCGCTGCTTGAGGAAGGCGTCGATGGCGGGCTTCATCTGGATGGCGCGGTC
>CAZHIK010001590.1:0-1738 GCA_964532635.1 uncultured Enterobacterales bacterium | reverse complement strand
CATGAACTCTGCCATCTGCTCCACGATGCGACGCGGCGAGGCGACATCGTTGCCCGCGCTACCTGGGGTGACTCTGACGCCGGCAACTACGAGGACGACCTCGAGCTCCGTGCCCGCAGCTTCGCACCGTCGTTCATGGCGCCCAGGGCGTACGTGATGGAGTGGTGGAAGAGGCAGAGCGGGATGGAGAAGAACGAGTCCGCGGCGATTCGGGCGCTCGCTCGCACATGGGGCCTGTCCTTTGGCGGAGCCGCCTGGTACGCGTACAGCATGAGGTGGTTGCGGAAGGACGAGGCCTCGAGGATGGCCCCCACGCGCACGAGGATCCGCACCGAGAGGTTTGAGACCTCGCACCAGCTGGCGCAGGCAGGCATCGAGATCGGTGGTGAGCACGTCGTGCCAGCCGCCATCTGGAACGGCGTCGGCCTCCAGACGATCGCCGAAGCCGTCGAGGCCGGAGTGCTGTCCAGAGCGTACGCCCTGGAAATCCTCCGATGGCGGTAGCGAACACCCGGCTCTGGATCATCGATGACGGGCCGTTCGGTACCCTGTCGCGAGTGCTGGAGCCGGGCCTGATCCAGACCTGGCCCTCTGGGTGCTTTCTGCTGGCCGCGAAAACCGTCGCGGACGCTGTGGATGACAGGTCGGGCCGTCGCCAGCGACTCCTGTCCGAGCATGGAGGCCAGGGGCCGTTCACCACCTTCGACATTCCGATGGGTGGAGAGGAAGCCGCGTACCTGTACGGGCGCCTGCGGAAAACCAGCTCCAACAACGTCAGCCTGGCGGAGCACCAGGCGATCACCTGGGCGGCGTTCAACGCCCCAGAGGCCGTCTTCGTGACCCAGGATCGGCACGCTACGGTGCTGGCGCTATCCGAACTGGGGATGGGAAGGGTCGCATACCCCTTCGACTTCTGGGCCTACCTGATGGAGAATGAGCTGATCGGGGCCGCCGAGTTCAAGGAGCTATGCGTCGCCACCCGGAAGCAGGACGGGGGGCTGCCGGGGCTGCCGGAGAGGCTGGGGCTGAATGAACTCGCGCAATGAGAGCTGTGGCGGCATTACTGAATTGAGGAAACTCGGGTTCTTTGCGCTGGTGCGATACGACGTTTTCAGCACGATGAGGAACGCATGAGTGAGGCTGTCTACCTAGACCACCACGCTACTACCCCCTGCGACCCGCGGGTGGTGGCGACCATGCTTCCCTTCTTCACGGAGCGCTTCGGCAATGCTGCAAGCGCCAGCCACGGTCACGGCCTGAAGGCGTCCGCGGCCGTCGAACGCTCTCGCGAGCAGGTGGCGGGGCTAGTTGGCGCCAGGTCGAGAGAGATCGTGTTCACCAGTGGGGCGACCGAATCCGACAACCTGGCGTTGAAGGGAGTCGTCGAAGCTGCGGGGCCTGGACCCCACCACTTGATCACCTGTGCGACGGAACATCGGGCGGTGCTCGACACCGCTCGGTGGCTCGAGCGTCAAGGCCATGATGTGACGTGGCTCCAGCCCGCAGCTGACGGTCGTATTCGTGCTGGCGACGTGGCCGACGCACTCAAGCCACAGACTCTGCTTGTCAGTGTCATGCACGCGAACAACGAAATCGGCGTCATCAACGATCTGGTGGAGATCGGAAAAACCTGCAAGGCTGCTGGTGTGCTCTTCCACTCGGATGCTGCACAATCGGCGGGTCTGATCTCCATCGATGTGGAGCAGATGGGGCTCGACCTGCTGTCAGATCGGAAGAG
>CAZHIK010001589.1:0-1738 GCA_964532635.1 uncultured Enterobacterales bacterium | reverse complement strand
ACCTGCACCCTATCGTCAAAAGCAGAATGGAAAGGTTGGAACGCAGCGAAACCTGATCTGCGGCTGTCCCCGCCTGCTCAGGTGCCGTTCGAGCGGCCAGCTTGATTCCAATCAAGGCACCGCGCTCGGAAACGTGAGAGCATGATGCCTCGCCCATGCACCCCGGAGGCCCCGATGGAGCGCCCCTACGTCGACGAAGATCTCTGTATCGCCTGCGGCACCTGCGCCGATGTCTGCCCTGCCGACCCGGTCGTCTTCGAGGTCGACGATGTCTCGAAGGTCGTGCACCCCGAGGCCTGCATCGCTTGTGGGGCCTGCGTGGAGGCCTGCCCGGTGGAGGCCATCGAGCTGCGTGACGACCAGCGCTGATCGTCGCGATCAGCTCTCCCGCAGCAACGCCTCCAGGGCGGCCCGGTCGAGGATCCGGATCACGTCGTCTTGCTCGGTGATAGCGCCCCCCTTCTTCAAGGTGGCCATGGAGCGGGAGAATGCCTCGGGGCTCAGGCCCAGGTAGTTGGCCACGTCCTTCTTGGCGCCGGGCAGCTCTACCCGCAGCCCTCCCTCACCTGCGCCCATCAGGTAGGCTGCCAGGCGGCTCATGGCGCCGCGTTCTCCGTGCCGAGCCAGGGAGACGGTGAGTTCCTGCAGGCGCCCCATGGCCGAGCCCAGCAGGTGAAGGCTTAGCTCCTGGTCGCGGCTCAACAGCTCCACCAGCTCCGCACGAGGCAACAGCAGCACGGTGCAAGGCTCGTTGCAGGTGGCGTTGGCCGGGAAGGTTCCGCCTGTGAACACGGGCACCTGGGCCACCATGGTGGGGGCCGTGAGCAGGTGCAGCACCTTGCTGCGGCCGCCCGGGCCGGGCCGGTGTACGCGCACCGCGCCGTGGACGACACAGTACAGGGTAGAGGCGGGTTGACCCGCGCGGAACAGCCGCTCGCCGCTGTCGTAGAGGCGCAGGCTCGCTGTCTGAGCGAGCGCGCTCAGATCAGCGGGGGCCAACGCTTGGAACAGATCCAGCTTCGCGAGGTGGGCTTCGATCACTCCCGGCTGGGCGCTGATGGTCTTCATGGGAGAAGCATCCCACGTTCGAGCCGTCTGCGCACGCTCACCGGGGTGATTCAGGACCTTTGTCACCGTCAGAGCAGCCGCGTCGCCTTGGTGGGGCGCGGCGCCTTGACCACCAGCACCCGCAGGGGTGCGTCGCCCGGGTTGAGGAGGCGGTGGGGGATGTCCGCGGGGCTCTCCACGAGCATGTCGGCGCAGACCTCGAGCTGCTCGTCCCCGACCTCGACTACGCCCTGCCCCTCGATGACGAAGAAGAACACGTCGGTCGGGGTGATGTGGCGGCGGAGGGCCTGGCCCGGCTCGAGGCGCAGGTGCACGGCCTGGGCGCTCTCGTGGTCGTAGAGCAGCCTGGCGTCGACCTTGTGGGGGTTGGGCTTGGCGGTGGCCTGCTGGACGTGGATGTGCTTCATGGCGTTCTCCGGCTCGAGGGACGAAACAGGTACGTCCTCCCGCCTCGCACGGCCTTGATTCAGGTCAAGGGAGGCCTGGATGCTCGGGATACGGGATCGTGCCTCGGAACCGGAGCGGGCCATGCCCATCATCGAGTCTCGCCGGGAGGAGCTGAACCTGGACGGCAGCGTCAACTCGCTGCAGCGGGTCGAACTCGCCATGCACCAGCGCTTCGACAGCCACGCCGCGCTGCTGGCTTCGCCCGAGGACCACGCCAGCCTGC
>CAZHIK010001588.1:0-1739 GCA_964532635.1 uncultured Enterobacterales bacterium | reverse complement strand
GGCAGGCGTAGGCCGCTGAGGGCGCCCAGCGCGGTGAGCTCGGCCTCGCGATCGCCGGAGATGACCTGGATGGTGACACCGTAGCCCTCGCGGACGCGGGCCAGGAAGGTCTCGCCGTTGAGGGCCCGCCGAAGGGCTGAGGTGGCCACCGCCCGGATGTCGCGGGGTCGCACCCCCAGGCCCTGGGCGATGGAGACGAAGCCACCGATCACCTGCAGCGCCAGCTCCACCCGGTCGGAGCGCAGCAACCCGCGGTCGCCAAGTCCCCGGCCCAGTCCCACCACCCGAGCGGTGTCGTGGATCACCCGGCCCTGGTCGTCGACCACCAGCAGGAGGATGGAGTTGCTGCCGATGTCCAGGGAGGCGTGGGGCATGGGCAGCGCGGGGTCCGCCTACCAGTTGAGGTAGGGAGACCAGGACGGGTTGCTCCAGCCGCCCTTGTCCTGGGTGATCTGCACGTGGTGGTAGCCGTCGGCGGTGGAGATCCAGATCTGCCCGCTGCCGGTGCGGGTGGAGGAGAAGCCGACGTACTGGCCGTTGGGCGACCAGGAGGGGTCCTCGTTGTCGCCTTGGCCCTGGGTGATGCGCACCACACCGCGACCGTCGAGGCCGCAGGTGAAGACGTCGAAGCGGCCGTCGCGGGAGACGTAGGCCAGCTTCTGGCCGTCGGGGGACCACGCGGGATCGGTGTTGTGGCTGCCGTGGAAGGTGACGCGGCGGGCGTCGCCCCCGCCGGCCGGCATGACGTAGACCTGGGCCCCGCCGGAGCGCTCGGAGACGAAGGCGAGCAGGGAGCCGTCGGGGGAGAACGCCGGGGAGGTGTCGATGCCCGAGGCGCTGGTGAGCCGGGCGATCTGCTTTCCGCTGGTGGGGGTGATGGTGTAGACGTCCGAGTTGCCGTCCAGCGACAGGGTGGCCGCGATCATGTCGCCCAGGGGGCTGAAGGAGCCGCCGGTGTTGAGACCCTTGCGAGCGGAGATGCGCCGGGTGGTGGCGTTGGTGAGATCGGTGACGTAGAGGTCGGGATTGCCGGCGCGATAGCTGGTGTAGACCAGCGAAGACCCTGTGGGGGACCAGTTGGGCTGCAGGTTGATCGAGCCGTTGCGGGTGATGGGGATCGCGCCGTGGCCGTCGATGTCGACCAGGTAGATCTCCTTGTTGCCGGAGCGTGCGTTGACCGCGGCGAAGCGGGTGGCGAAGATGCCGGGCTCGCCGGTGACGGCTTCGATGATGGCGTTGGACACCCGATGGGCCACCGAGCGGATGCGCTGGGACTGACCGGAGAAGGCGCGGGCGTCGAGCTTGCGCGCTCCCGACACATCGTAGACCCAGACCTCGGCTCGAGCATTGGTGCCCGAGGAGGTGAGCACGGTCTTGGCAAGGACCGCCGCGCCCGGGGTCTTCCAGTCCTCGAAGTCGAACTCGCCGATGCGCACGCCGGCGTGGTCGGGCTCGACGAAGCCGTCGGGGTTGAGCACCCGGAACCAGCCCGAGATCTCGAGGTCGCGGCGCACCACGGACCAGAACTCGTCGACCGCCGAGCCGTCGCCCTTGGGCTTGGGTACGGCGATGGGCAGGGACTTCTTGCCCGGCGAGGTGATGGTCCAGTTGGCCAGGATGGGGGCTTCGGCCAGCAGGGGGCTGGATGTGAGCACGGTGGCCAGAGCCAGCACCAGGCCGGCCAGGAGGAGCAGAGATCGGCGGCTAGTTGTTCGCATCGCTGGCCCGGAAGGTAACGC
>CAZHIK010001587.1:0-1742 GCA_964532635.1 uncultured Enterobacterales bacterium | reverse complement strand
GGCGGCTGCGGCTGGGGCGGCGCCGGCCCGGCGGCGGGGCTGGGGCTGGCCCTGCTGGGCCTGCCCTGGGTGTTGCGGCGGAGACAAGCCAGGTAGTTCACAGATCAACCCTTGCCACGACATATGTTGTTCAGTAGAATTCTTGTGTACAGGAGAATTCTTGTGAACAAGAGATATCTACGAGATTTGGAACTCGTCACAACGGCCTTGAGCGAGGCAGGCCTGGTGTCGGTCCGAGCGCCGCGGCCAGGAGGCGTGGACCTGGTCGTGCCCCACCCGAAAGGTGACCTCGCCATCGAGGTCAAGAGCATGGGTACCGCGAGGCTGGAGGACCTGGAGGGCCGGCTGGCCATGGGGATACTGCATCTCCAGAAGAACCCCGTCCCTGAGGCTGCGCCGATGGTCGCGGTGGTCGTCGATCGCTTTGGCGCCAAGGCAGAGGCCGCCGCGAGGCGCTTCATGAACGCCTACGCCCCTGGCATGGCTTGGTGCCTGGTGGGAAGGAACGGTGGGGCATACGGGGAGATCCCGCGCCACGGACTCACCCTCGACCTCCCCCCCCTCGACGAACCGCGGCGCTCGAGAGGCACAAACGCCCACCTGTTCTCCGACCTGAACCGTTGGCTGCTCAAGGTCCTCCTCCTGGGGCCAGATCCGAAGGCGCACTTTGGTGGCCCACGCCTCGAGCGACCTGTCCGCAACCCGACGGAGCTCCATCGAATCGCCAACGTGTCCGTGGAAAAGGCCCATCGGTTCACCAGGACCTTCGAGGAAGCCGGATTCCTTAGACGAACGAGAAGGGGACTCCTGCTCGAAGATCGAAGACTCCTGCTCGAGCGGTGGCTCGATGATGAGCGGGTGCGCCCCACACCACAGGTACCGATGAGATCCATCTTCGGTGGCCAGTTTTCGGTCACGGATCTGTTGGATCGGTTGGAAGAGGGCGACTACGCCATCGGAGGCTTCCACGCCGCTGCGTCACTCGGGGCCCTGCACGCGCTTCGCGCGCAGGCTCATCTGCACATCCGCAGCAGGATGGTGCCTGCGATGAAACAGCTCGATCTGGTGGAGAGCCGCCGGACGGACGCCAACTTGGTGCTAGTCGGTACCCGCAATGTGGAGTCCGTGCTCCGCGCGGCGCAGGCCAGAGGCGGGCACATGGTCACAGACGAGATCCAGGCAGCCCTGGACGTCGTCAACGATCCAGCGAGGGGCCATGAACAGGCTCACTTCATCATCGAACGTCTAGTGCACCGCTGGGGCCGGCAGTGAGTGGGCCCACAACCCAGTTGGAAGAAGCACGGACCACACTGAGCAAGCTCCTGGTGACCCTCGAGCCCTATGCGGAGGACCTCGTCCTGGCAGGAGGCTGGGTTCCATACCTGTACCGTCACCTCCACTGGGCAAGACCCACAGATCACCATCCCCTCGAGACCGGCGACATCGACCTCACCCTCCCGATCCCGCTGGTGCCCAGAGACCGGACCATCGCTGCTTGCCTCGCTGATGGCGGCTTCGTGACGGTCAACACCTCGACGTCGGACCCACCGGCCATGGTCTTCCAGGAAGCCCACTGGGGAGACCGGGAGCGAGCCCCTTTCTACGGGGAGTTTCTGGTGCCGCACAGGGGTGGTGACACCGACCGAGACGGCACGAGTCGAGCGGTCGTGCGCTTGGAGGGGCACGGAGGAGCCACCGCTGTCAACGGTTGCTTCGGGGCGGCTGTCACCCGGTTCGACCCC
>CAZHIK010001586.1:0-1744 GCA_964532635.1 uncultured Enterobacterales bacterium | reverse complement strand
GGGATCGATCTGGGTGGGCTCCCACTCCTGGAAGTCCTCGAAGGCGGGCCCCGGGGCCGGCGGTGCCAGCTCGGTTGGGCGCTCGTCCTCAGGACGCGGGGCCGCCGGAGGCGGGGGTACACGGCGTTCCGAGGCGGTGGGCCGGGGACCGTCGATCAGGTCCAGCGGCGGCGACTCGAACGGTCGAGCATCGCGGGTGGGCCGGGTCTCGAAGGTCGCCCCGCGGCGGCGGAGCTGGTCTACCACCCGCTGCGGGTAGTTGATGGCCATGACCTGCCCACAGGCACATTGCCGGTTGGAACCCGGAAGCGGGAGGGGCTCGCCCAGGGGATGCACCCTGCCGCAGGAAGGACACGTGATCTTGAGGGCCATGCAGACGCCTGAAGCTGCGTTGGCGGCGCATATAGCGCGGCCTCGACGGGGGGGCCAGGGAGCCCGCGAGCGGGCCCTGATCAGAGGGGAAGAGGTGACAGGGTGAGGCGCCCTGAGGACCCATGGGAACCGGCCAGGCTTCCCCTCGAGACCTCCAGCACCCACCGCCCACCACTGACGGGGGCCATGTCGGGGTGCATTTCGCCGCGGCACGCCGAGGATTGCTGCGCCACAGCAACCCTGCATTCTGGCGTTTCACCACCATTATTCTGAATGGAATACACACCTGTCAGGACCCTGTGCACCGCTTGACACCCCCCTGGGGTCAGGCTACGGCATGGGCCGTTTTCGAGGGGCCCGTGCCCCCACCACAGCGAAGGATTCGACGGGAAATCCCCGGCGGAACCCCGACTCTCACTCCCCAGGAGAATCCGCATGAGCAACGTGTTCAATCCCCCCGCAGAGTTCACCGAGAAGGCCTGGATCAAGTCGCGCGAGGAGTACCAGAAGATGTACGACCGCTCCGTCCAGGATCCTGAAGGCTTCTGGGGCGAGATCGCCGAGCAGTTCCACTGGTTCGAGAAGTGGGACAAGGTCTTCGACTACAACTACGACCGTCGCGAGGGCAAGGTCCAGCACCAGTGGTACATCAACGGTAAGACCAACATCACCTACAACTGCCTCGACCGTCACCTCGAGACCCGCGGCGACCAGACCGCCATCATCTGGGTCGGCAACAACATCGATGAGGACCGCTACTTCACCTACAAGGAGCTGCACGAGCAGGTCTGCAAGTTCGCCAACGTGCTCGAGGCCAATGGCGTCCAGAAGGGCGACCGCGTCAGCATCTACATGCAGATGATCCCCGAGCTGGCCATCGCCATGATGGGCTGCGCTCGCATCGGCGCCGTGCACTCCATCGTCTTCGGCGCCTTCTCCCCCGACGCCCTGGCCGATCGCTGCAACGACTCCGACTGCAAAATGATCATCACCCAGGACACCGGCCTCCGCGGCGCGAAGACCAACGTCCCGATGAAGACCAACGCCGACCTCGCCTGCGCCAAGGCCCCGACCGTCACCAAGGTGATCGTCGTCCAGCGCACCGGCCAGGAAGTCCCGATGACCGAAGGCCGCGACGTCTGGTGGCACAACGAGATGGAGACCGCTCCGGTCGAGAACGAGGCCGCGGTCATGGACGCGGAAGATCCGCTGTTCCTGCTCTACACCTCCGGCTCCACCGGCAAGCCCAAGGGCGTGCAGCACAACGTCGGCGGCTACATGGTCTACACGGCCCTGACCCACAAGTACATCTTCGACTACCACGATGGCGACATCTACTGGTGCACCGCCGATATCGGCTGGGTCACCGGCC
>CAZHIK010001585.1:0-1746 GCA_964532635.1 uncultured Enterobacterales bacterium | reverse complement strand
TACCTGCGCACCGGCGAGTACCAGGTCACGGTCAAGGCCCGGGCGGTCAGCCGGGGCCACGCGGGCCTGCGCCTGCGGCGCACCGCCCTGACCGACGGCGGTGACCTGGTCCACGGCCTGCCCGCGAGGGCCGAGGTGCCCGCCGGCGACGGGCTGCTGTACCGCTTCTCCGTGGCCGAGCAGGGCCGCTACGAGGTCTCGGCCATCGGCGAGCAGCGCGGCTTCCGCTGCCGCCTGGAAGACCAGGACGGCTGGCCCGTGGAGCGGCCCGGCGGACAGCTCCCCGCCACCCGCTACCTCGAAGACGGCGACTACCGCCTGGTGCTGCTGCCGGAGCCGGTGGACACCCGACGGGTCACATCCGTGGCCCCCGTGGCCGAGGCGCTGCGAGTGGAGGGACACGGTCCCCACGCGCTGCCGCTGGGTACCTGGGTCGAGCACACCTGGCTCGAGCCCCAAGACGGCAGCGAGCGCGTCCCCGACCGCTGGCGCTTCGATCTCCCCGCTCCAGTCACCGTGGCCGTGAGCCTGGGCGAGGACATGGCCGCCGAGATCCTCCACCTCGACGGAGACGAGCTGGGTGAGCGCGCTGCCCGCGTCAGCCCTGGCCAGGGCTGGCGGGGTGAGCTGGCGGCCGGCAGCTACGAGCTGCAGGCCCGCGCCGCCCGCCGCGACCACGGCCTGCCCTACGGCGTCCAGGTCCAGCCAGTGCCCCTGGTGGTCGGCACCCGCCGCCAGCTCACCGCCCCTACCAACGTGCCGGTGGCCGTGGGCGAGCGGGGCCTCGTGGAGCTGGCATCGGTGGGCGACCGCGACGTACGGGCCCGCCTGTTCACCACCGACGGCACCCTGGTGGCCTCGAGCGACGACCGCCCCGAGGACTGGAACTTCCAGCTGGTGGAGCGCCTCGAGCCCGGCGAGTACCGCCTCCGGGTCGACCCCGTGGGCGACTGGGACGCGCGCACCACGGTGGTGATGAGCGCTCCGCCCGAGCGCGCCGTGGCCCCCCTGCGGGCCGGCCAGGAGCGGGCGGTGGAGCCCGCCGACAAGGTCCTGCTGGTGCCCCTCGAGGGCCTGGGAGACCACGGCGTGGTCTCGGTCCGCGCCACCAGCACGGAGAGCGTCGGCGTGGTCCTCGAGGCCCAGCGAGACGGCGCCTGGCAGCCCGTGGCCGACGACGCCGGTCGCGCGGCCCTGGTGCTGGCGCGGCTGGGCGAGGCCGACGCCTGGCGCCTGCGCCTGTGGTCCCTGGACCGACGCGGCAACCCGGTGAGCCTGGCGGTGGCCACGCCCGCCCCCCGCCGCAGCACCGAGGCCCGCCTCCTGCGCGGCGCGAGCCTGAGCGCGGGTCGCTCCACCCTGCCCGCCGGGGCCGCGATCCGGGCCAGCCTGGACCGCCCCGGCATGCTGGCCGTGAGCGGGGATCCCGTGCGCTGGTGCCCCCGCGCCGGCCAAGCCTGCGTGCCCGTGGAGAACGGCCTGGTGGCCCCCTTGGACGCCGAGCTGTGGCTGGTGGCCGCCCTGCGCGAGCCGGGCACCAGCGCCAGCGTACAGCTGAAGCGGGTGGAGCTGACCAGCCAGTCCGAGCCCACCGCTCCCGTACAGCTGGCCTCCGAGGCCCAGGTCATCGCCGACATCGAGCGCGACCTGGCTGGCCCGGTGCTGGTACAGGCCAGCGCCGTGGTGGGCCAGCCCGGTGTGCAGGTGCTCGACTGGTACACAGCTCCCGGCGTGCTGCTGCCAGGA
>CAZHIK010001584.1:0-1750 GCA_964532635.1 uncultured Enterobacterales bacterium | reverse complement strand
CCCAGGCCTCGGGTGCGATGCTCACCAGCGTCATCGGCCCGGTGCTCGCAGCCACCGAAGCTCTCGATCCCTCCGCCCTGCCGGAATGGCCCGTGCTCACCCCGCGCGAGGAGGCCTTCGCGGTGGAGCTGATCCGCCGCATGGTCTTCCTGCGGCTGGTGCCCGGCGTCGGCCTTCCCCCAGCCGTGGCGGTGCTGGGGGTGATGGGGGCGGTGCTCTGTGCCTGGCACGACAGCAGCCGTGAGGGCTTCGGGCGGGGGCTGGCCGGCTGGTGCCGCATCATGCGCTCCCCGGCGTTCCTCGAGGCTGTCGCCCCGGATCCCGCTTCCCTGATCACCCTGGCAACCGGTCGCTGAGCCGCCCGCCGCGGGCTAGGGTCCGCCACTCGGAGGAAATCCATGCTCCCTGCGGTCTTCCTGGTGATCGGGCTCGCTGGCGCGGCCGAGCTTTCGGAGCTGGCGGTGGCGCCGCCGGCGGCCGGTATCCAGGACTCTGGTAGCAGCCAGAGCGAGCGAGCGCAGCGCCGGCTGCGCCGTCAGCGTCGTGGGGGCGATCCCTTCCGCGAGGATGTGGTCACGCTGAAGGACGGCTCGGTGCTGCGAGGCACCATCACCTCCCAGAGCGACGACGCGTGGTTCATCCGCATCGCGGGGGGCTCGGTGCTGCGCATCGATCCCACCGAGGTCGACACCGTGTTCCGGGAGTCTCGCTACGCCCACCCCACGGCCCATGGCGGACAGTTCCTCGCCCGCGTGGGCATGGGCTACGAGGGTGACATCGCCTACGCCGAGAACTTCGGCACCCACAGCGGCCTGTCCACCGAGATCGCCGTGGGTTGGGCCCCCCACAACAGCGTCGAGCTCGACGTGGCGGCTCTGCTTGGGCCCTCCGGCACCAAGTACGCGGTGGGCCTGCGCTACTTCCTGAACGCTCAGTCGGCCATCAAGGGCTACAGCGGCACCACCTTCCTGGTGGCGGGGCCCGGCAAGCCCAAGGGCCTGCGCCTGTCCACAGGCTTCCAGCTCGACACCAGCCGCTGGCTGGGCTTCTTCTTCCACCACGGCGCCACCGCGTTCGGCCAGGGTAGCCCCACCACCATCCACCTGGGCTACCACATGGAAGCGGGCCTTCAGGTCCGGTACTGACCCTCCCGGGGGGAACCTTGTCTACGCAGCACCTGTCCTTCGCCCTCCTGCTCGGCCTCGCGGGCTGTCTGCCCGATCTGGACCAGCCCGACACCGACACCACCACCGAAGGCGACACCGACACCGACGCGGACAGCGACGCAGACAGTGATGCCGACGCCGACGCCGACGCTGACGCCGACGCTGACGCCGATACGGACGCCGACGCCGATCCGCCGGCTTGCGCCGACTCGCTGATCGACATGGTCTGGATCGAGCCAGGCAGCTTCAACATGGGCAGCCCGGACACCGAGGTGGGGCGCGTCGCCGAGAACGAAGACCAGCGGAAGATCACCCTCACCCGGGGCTTCTGCGTGGGGGTCTACGAGGTCAGTCAGCGCGAGTTCGAGACCTGGGCGGGCTACCTGCCCAGCGAGCTGCGCCAGGTGGGGGACGACTACCCCATCAACCAGGTGGACTGGTACCAAGCGGCCTGGTTCGCCAACCAGGTGTCCGCCGCCAGCGACCTGGACCCCTGCTATACCTGCAGTGGTAAGGGCAACGACGTCGAGTGCGAGCACCCCGAGGACGTCTACGGCTGCGAGGGCTACCGGCTGCCCACCGAC
>CAZHIK010001583.1:0-1750 GCA_964532635.1 uncultured Enterobacterales bacterium | reverse complement strand
CCAGGCGCACATCGGTGCTCCAGGTGTCTCGCATGTCCGGATAGCGAAGGTCGCTGCCCCCGTCGGTGACATCCCCGATGGCCAGCACCACCTTGCCCAGGTCCGAGACCTTGTGGGCGAAGGGCGTGCCGTACAGCCCCCACTCCAGGGCCCAGCCGCGGTTGACCCAGCGGCCGGTGGCGCGGAAGCCCTCGAAGCGCCAGGACTGATAGTGGGCATCCCGGAGCCCCAGGCCCACCTCGAAGGAGGCAGCCTGGGCCGGGCTGCCCAGCAGGATCAGGGCGAGGGGGATGAGGTTCGTCATGTCGGCTCTCCTCGGTACTCACCCCCTGGGTGTCCCCAGGCCGGACCCGCTTCGATTTTTCTTCACCGCCCCTGGGTTCAGTCCAGGCAGCAGCGGAAGCCCACGTCGGGAACGGGCATGTCATTGGGCAAGGGCCGCACGCTGCTGGCCTGCAGCTCCTCGGGGATCCGATCCATGTAGCTGCCGCCGGCCGCGCCCTCGGGCTTCACCCACTCGGCCACGTTGCCCGACAGATCGAGCACGCCGGCGGGGCTGACGCCATCGGGGAGCGAGCCCACGGGCCAGGGGCCTCCACGCCCGCAGCCAACACCACCGGCCGGGCCCGGCTGGCCGCGAGCGTCCATGATCACCCGGTCGCAGGATGGCGGCGCGTCGCCCCAGGAATAGACCGCGCCACCAGCGCCCTGGGCCGCCTGGGTGTGCTCCCTCTGGGTGCACAGGCGGCGGCCGGCCCAGGAGCACCAGGCCTCAGCCTGCGCGTGGTCCACGCAGTTGACGGGGTAGTGCCGCCGGGAGGCCTGGGTGCCGTAGCAGCCGGGGTGCTTGCCCGCGGGCTCACAGGCTCCGTCGGCCACGCAGCGGCCGTACTCGGCCACGCTGACCTCGGTCCAGTCCATCCAGAAGCCGCCCCGGCCGCTCGAGACCCGGACCATGGTGCCGTGGTCATCCCAGATGGCGGAGGGCATCAGCTCGGACGGAGCGAGCACCCGGTGCTGGAAGCCACGAGGCCTGCGCCCTGTGGGTATCTCGGGCTCGTCAGCCACTTCGGGCAGCGCCTTGCCCAGGCTGCTGGCCAGCGCCTGCTGGAACCCCGCCAGAGCACGCTCCTCACCCTGAGGAACCCCGGCCATGTCCGCCACTTGTTCCGCCCCCGCCACCGCCATCGCGCGGGCTTCCTCGGGGGTGGTCGCCGGCCGCTGCGCAGCCAGCCCCGACAGCGCCAGCCGAGCCTCGAGGCCCTGGAGGGCGGGATCCTGGCCGGGCTCCGTGGCGGGCTCGACATACAGCTGCCCCGCGGGTGCCGACAGCCGCCCGCTGTCAGGTGTTGGATCGTCCGAGCCGAGCCGGCCGGTGAGCACGGCTGCACAGAGCATCACCAACCCCACCGGGAGCCCCAATCCAAGGGGCGGACGACGCATCCCGGGCCAGCGCCGGTGCCCGTGCCGCAGCGCACCCCGCAGCAACTGCCGGGCGCGGGCCCTGTGCGCCCCGATGCGGGCCACGAGCCGGTCCAGATCCTCGTCGTAGACCGGGGCGATCCACAGTACGCGCCGCCGCGGCAGGATCGCCGGAGGCACCGCCCAGGCCCCGTCGATACGCAGCAGAGGGCCCAGCTTGCGCACCCGGCCCAGCTGCAGCCACGGGATCTCCACCCAGTGCCGGCGCCGCTGGAAGCGCAGCGCACGACCCAGGCCCTGGAGGCGCAGCCGGCCCATGGGAGCGAAG
>CAZHIK010001582.1:0-1751 GCA_964532635.1 uncultured Enterobacterales bacterium | reverse complement strand
CCCAGCGCGACTACGGGCACCGTCACACCCCGAGCGAAGCGAGCGGGTTGACGGGCACGGTTGGAGCGCTACCCAGCGCGGCTACGGGCACCGTCAGACCCCGAGCGAAGCTCCCGTCCTCTCTGTCCGGCTACTCCTCCAACGAACACGCGTTCGGCAGCCCCGGCAGGGCACCATCGGGCTCGAAGGCGCAGGTCCAGCTGGCCGATGAGCCGCTGACCAGGCCTTCAATGGCCGCGTGCAGGTAGGCGGCGGCGTCGCTGTCGGCGTCGTAGAGCTGCTCCCGCAGGCCCAGGGGCCACTCGATGTGGATCAGCTCGTCGCTGGGCGGAACCGCGGCGTAGTCGTCGTAGTGGTGGGCAAGCCCATCGAAGCCGTCCTGGAACTCTCCGAAGTTGAGCAGCTGGCCCTGGCGGTTCGTGCGCGCCCCGAGATCGTGGTGTGTGATGCAGCTGGGGTAGGGGTAGACCACCTCGCTGTCCGAGGGGGCAAAGGCGTCCTGAAAGGCGCTCACCACGCGATGGAAGCTGGCGGTCTGTGTGCTCCAGGGCAAGCCGGGGCTCAGCAGGGCGGCCCAATGGAAGGGCACCGGCTGCAGACCGGGAATCTCCAGGACCTGGTGGGCGGGATCCTCCTCGTCGTAGCCGTGAAACTGCAGGTGCAGCACGGCTTGATGGCGGCCCAGGGCTTCGAGGTAGTGGTGGTAGGGGCTCAGGCGTCCCCGCTCCTCGTCGTTGCCCTCCTGCAGCAGGTCACCCCGGCGGTAGACATCGATGGGGATCAGATCGTAGCGTCCCCCGCTGTCCTCATCGAACATCAGCCAAGCCTGCTCGTCACCGCGGGCGGCGATGGTTCGCAGCGCAGGAAGCCCACCCTCGTCGGCCAGATCCGTCTCCGCCAGCCGCTCGATGGCCTCGATCCCGCTGTCCACTCCGCGCACCATCGTGGCGCCGAACAGCTCGTTGCCGTCACCGTCGGCTGCCAGCAGCAGGCCACTGGGGGTGAAGGTCAGGCCCACGAGGTCTTCGACGCGGTGATCGACACCGAAGCGGGAGTCCACCAGCCGGCAGTCGTCGCCGAACAGCAGCGTGGCTTCGCCCGGCGTGCCGCTGGCAGCCAGGGGCAGCGAGACCAGGTCCTGCGCGCTGCCGCTGTCCATGCCCAGTACCAAGTTGCCGTGGGCGTCCACGGCCAACTCCACGGCCCCGTGCACGCCGGTTGCGATGGTCTCCATCGAGCCCACGCCGCCAGAGCCGAGGTGAAGGGCCAGCCTCACCAGCTTGGTGCCGCCGTTGCCACATGCCGTGGAGCCCCCCTGATCCACGAGGAACAGGCTGGCATCGTCCCCGTCGATCATCAACGCCGAGGGGCCCGGTTCACAGAAGGGATCGTCCCCTGGGGTTGCCCCCAGCTCGGCCTGGAGCGCGAGGTCTTCGGCGGAACCCGATGACAGCAGCGACATCCCGAAGACGGTGGGCTGACTCCCGGCGTCCACAGCCACCAGCCAGTCGTCCGAGGCGTGCAGGCTGCGGACGTCGTCCAGGTAGGGGGAGGTCTCGTCGGCCAGATCGCAAGGCTGACCGTCGGGACCGATGTATTCCGGGTGACCGAAGACGCAGCGCGGTGCGTCGCTACCGTCCGGGTCCAAGGCCAACACCCCGTCGCGCACGCTGCCATCGAGGGGATTGGCCACGGCGTAGTACAGCGCGGACTCGTTCGCGGCGAGGATGCTGCGGTTTGGCAGGTCGTCG
>CAZHIK010001581.1:0-1753 GCA_964532635.1 uncultured Enterobacterales bacterium | reverse complement strand
TACAACAACTACGAGGGCTGGGAGTCTTTCGAGTACGCGTTCAACATGACCCCGGGCACCTACGACTGTGGCATCGGCTGGGCCGCCTCCGGCACCCCCGTCGCCGCTTGCTCCGGCTGCGAGTGGGCCTTCGACGTCTACATGATGTACGACGCCTCGGTGTCCTACGACAACGGCACCTGCCACGGCATGGGCGCCGACACCTCCTACATCTACGGCTACACCTCCGACTACTACGGCTACGGCGGTATGCTGATGATGGAGTACGCCGGCAGCTGGGGCGCCTGGACCTACGCCGACTTCGCTGGCAGCACCTTCACCTACGCCACGGGTGTCTATGACATGGAGCTGAGCTACTACGGCTACCCGGGCTACTACTACACCTACTACTGGCGCGGCGAGGCCGAGGTCTACTAGCAGACCCCTCCCGCTGACCGCACGGGCTCCCCCTCGGGGAGCCCGTGGTGCTTCAGGGGCCGCGCGTCTTGGTGCGCGGTGAGCCCGAGCGACGCGAGGCTACTCGGCCGCGTCCATCTGAGCCTGCTTGAGCTCCTTGGCGCGCTCGAACAGTTCCTTGCCTTCATCCTGACGGCCTGTCTTGGCCATGATGTTGGCCTGGAGCAGCAGCGCCTCGGCCAGGGGTTGGGCGGCCTGGAGCACGGGCGCGAGCACCTGCTCGGCGCGCTCGTAGTCGCCGGTGTTGAACACGGACTGGGCCCAGTTGAGGCGCCACAGCGGGACCTCGGGCTGGGACTCGGCCACGGACGCGTACTCCGCCGCGGCCTCGTCCCCGGCGCCCACGCGCCCCAGGGTGTCGGCCATGGCCGGCCCGGGCTCGCGACGGTCGAGGAAGATGAGCCCCAGGGAGCGGTGCACCATCTGACGGGGCACGCCGTCGACCAGGGAGGCCTGCAGGAGGGGCTCGGCCTCGGTGAGCCGCTCGAGGCGCGCCAGCAGCACGCCAGCGTGGGCCTGCAAGGCCGGATCGTCCGGGTCCTCGGCCAGCCAGACCTGGGCGCGCTCGAGGGCCTCGGGCTCCCGGTGCAGGTCGGTGAGCATACGGAGCACACCGACCCGGGCGATGTCGTCCCTGGGCACCGCCGCGAGGATGGACTCCATCAGCGCCAGTCCGTCCTCGTGGCGACCGGCCGCGGCCAGCGCGTTGGCCAGGTTGGCCTTGAGCACGGTGGAGTCGGGCTGCTTCGCGATGGCGCGCTCGAGCACAGCCATGCCTTCGTCGGCACGGCCCAGGCGCGCGAGGGAGCGATGCAGGCCGAGGCTCGCCTCGATGATGGTGGGCTCCTGGGCGAAGACGCGCTCGTAGGCAGCCACCACCTCTTGGGCCTTGCGGGGATCCGACGCCAGGACGCGCAGTCGCTCGAGTTCGGTGATGACCTCCACGCGGTCCTTGGCGTCGATGTCGGGCAGCTCGTCGGGGTCGAGCTCGAAGCCGCCGTCCATGTAGCCAAGGGCTTCGAGGCGGGCGGTGATCTCGGGATCGGGGACAGCGGCCTCCGCCGTACGGTCCGAGGCCCGAACGGCCTGCAGGGCGTCGCGCAGCGCCTGGATGGGCTCGGAGCGCTCCGCCATCAGGTCTTCCAGCTCTCCCGGATCGGCCGTCAGATCGAACAGGCGGGGATTGGGGGTGTCGATGAGCTTGTGTACACCATCGGTGAAGCCCAGCTCCGGGTGGTAGCCGAAGCGCAGCAGCGGGGTGTAGGACTCGAGGTAGGCGCCGGGGTGGGCCATCTCC
>CAZHIK010001580.1:0-1753 GCA_964532635.1 uncultured Enterobacterales bacterium | reverse complement strand
GGTCTGATCCTCTCCCTGGCCTGTGGTGGCCTGGGATCCGATCCGGAGCCCTGCCCCGAGCCGGAGCCTTGCCCCGCCGACGACGCCTGCTGCGACGCCGACGACGTGCTGCTGATGAGCGCCATGGGCATCAGCGACGAAGCGATGATCCGCGCCATCGAGACCGACACCCTGGAGATCGAGGTCCCGGACGAGGACGTGCTGCGCCTTCAGGAAGCTCAGATCTCCCAGGAGGTCATCGACGCCCTGGTCGGCGCCGAGCCCGAGGCCCATGACGCCCCCGACGTTCCCCCCCTCGACGTATCCATGACCTACAGCCCCGGCTCACGCTCCTTCGTGCTCAACAACCACTCGGGCCGGACCTACACCACCCTGGTGCTCACAGCCAACGGAGAGTACGTCTACCGCCTCAAGAAGCTGCCGGTGGGCGCCGAGGACAGCATCCGCCTGTCCACCTTCACCTCCCGCAGCACCGGTGAGTCCCTGAAGGCCAAGGTGGGCATCCAGTCCATGTACATCAGCTCGGATCAGGGCACCTGGTCCAAGCGGTTCTAGCCCAGGCGTGAAGGGCTAGTCCGCCCGTTCCACCCGATTGCGCCCCAGCCGCTTCGCCAGGTACAGCGCCTGATCCGCGCGTCCCAGCCACGACTCCTCGGGCTCGCCAGGGCGCAGGCGCGCCAGCCCCAGAGAGACCGTCACGGACAGCTCGGGCTGGGTGCGGGACCAGTCGTAGGCCATGAAGGCGGTGCGGATGCGTTCGGCCACGTGCCAGGCGGTCTCTTCGTCGGTGCCCGGCATGAACGCCACGAACTCTTCGCCGCCGTAGCGAACCCAACAGTCTTCCTGGCGGCAGGCCTGGACCGCTATGCGGGCGGCCTGGCGCAGCACCTCGTCGCCCACCTGGTGGCCGAAGCTGTCGTTGACCTTCTTGAAGTGGTCGATGTCGAGGAAGAGGCAACAGAGGTAGTGGCCGGTGTCGCGGGCCTTGGAGATCATGTCGCCGAGCTGGTCTTCCATGAAGGTGCGCATGAACAAGCTGGTGAGCGGGTCGCGGCCCTCGGCCAGCTGCAGGCGGGTGGCCACCCTGCGCAGGTGGTCGATCTGGTTGGCCTGCAGCAGCTCGAGCATCAAGCTGACGTTGACGATGTCGACCTTGGTTCCCGGCTGGACCACGGTCTCCTTGATCGGCACACCGCCGATCTCGACGCCGTTGGTGGAGCCGAGGTCCACCACCTCGAACCAGCCTTCCTCGCGCCAGGAGATGCGGGCGTGGAGCCGGCTCACTCCGGGATCCGAGAGCCGGAGGTCGGCCTTGGGATCGCGTCCGATCACGATCTCGTCCTTGAGGGCGAGGTTGACAAAGCCGCCGAGGTCGGGGCCCGCGGAGATACGCACGATGGGGTAGTACAGCCGCCCCCCCATACGCTTGCGGTTGATCTTGCGCTCGATGGTAGGCTCGGCGCCGTCGTCGGCCTGGTAGAAGTCCAGCTCCTCGGAGAGGACCTCTTCGGTCATGTGCTCGGTGTCGTCGCGCCGCCGACGCGTGGTCAGACCCGAGAGGATTCGGCTCGTGAAGCGGGCGGGGCGCTTGTCGGACATGGCTTGACGGCTCCGAGCGATGGAACAGCATATCAACGCGGCCGGGGGAACACACGTTCCGTATTGGATCACCCGGTGGTCAGTGGAGGCCGAGTACGGCCCAGCGGCGGTTAGGCTGAGCTCGACCAGGAGCGGAGCCGTGCGCTGGAAGGAC
>CAZHIK010001579.1:0-1756 GCA_964532635.1 uncultured Enterobacterales bacterium | reverse complement strand
CTATCGGGCTCTGCGCGCTCGCCTGCAGAACCGTCGGGCTGCGGTACCTGAACAGCCCGGCCTGCCCCGGGCCCTCGAGCGCCAGGCCCGGCGTGCGGTGCGGGAGGCCGACAAGCTCGGCCGCCACTGCAGCTTCGAGGGGCGTGAAGCGGCCAAGCGAAAGGCGGCCCGCGCGGCGTACCAGCGGGCATTCGAGGCCTGCGCCGAGCTCGTCAGGGCGGAGCCTCGCGCGTTCCAGCAGCCTTGGCTCGGGGCCTTCATGGCGCGCAGCTTCGAGGCCCTGCAGGTGCTGTCGGTGGTGCGAAACGTCCAGCAGCGGGTCGACCGGGTCCGGGAGTGGCTCGCCGCCCGCACCGGCAAGCCGGTGCCTCGTGCCGAGCAGAAGCTGGTCGACAGCGTCATCGACGCGCTCTACGCCTTTCCTGCCGACAGGCGTGCACTGAAGCGGGATCCTCTGGTGCGCTTGCTCATCGATCCACCCGCGGGCCGCTACGACTTCACCATCGTCAGCGCCATGGGTGTGGTGACCGAGGGTGCCCGGGGTCGTGAGCTGGAGGACGCCTTCCGCCGCCTCGAGGAGCTGCGAGGCGTGAAGCTCGTGCGTGCGGACACGGCCACCGCCCGCTCCCTCGACTACAACGCCCGCCGCATCGAGGAGGCGGTCCGCGATGTCGTCTCCCCCTGGGGTTGGATCGGCTACAGCCAGGGCTGCGCCAACGGCTTCTGGGCCGAGAGCATGCTGATGGCCGGCACCCCCGAGCAGCAGGCTCTGCTGCGTGGGCTGCGCTGCCGCCACCTGCTCTTCTCTGCGGCCAACGGCTCGGCCCACGGTACCTGTGGCGACCTCAAGTTCCTTCGGGCGATGGTCGAGGGCGACAGGTTCCTGTCGCACTACCAGTCCATCTTCTCCCGCCAGGCCATCATGTTGGCGCTCCGGGCGCTGCGCACCAGCATGGACTCTCCCACTGCGGTCAAGACCATGGGGGGCGTGGAGTCCCTGTCCTGGGAAGGGGTCATCAGCCTGGGGCGCGAGGGTCAGATCATCGACACCGCCCCCACCACCTCCATGCGCGGTGTGGTGCGGGAGCCCTACCTGCCCGAAGCCCTCGAGCTGCTGTCCCACGTGCTCACCATCCAGATCGAGAATCCCGACCACGACACCCAGGTGGCCATGCACGAAGCCGTGGGCCACCCCGTCCACGTCTCCAACGCCTGGGCGCGCCGCATGGAGGCCTGCGCTGTGCCAGCGAGGGTGCAGTCCACACACCACTGGTCGCCGTTGCTCTACGCCACCGAGTTCCTCACCACCGAGCGCGACCGCGTGCGCAGCATCTACGACTTCCCCAAGGACCGCCACATCTTCCCGTGGATCGAGCTCAACGCCCGCTTCGGGATCATCGACCGGGTCTGAGCCCGCTGCCAGCTAGAACTTCAGGGCGAAGTGCACGCCGAAGCTGGCCACGGCTACACCCGCGAGGCCATAGGAGGTGTAGGCGAAGGTGCGCTGTCGGGCGTAGATGCGATCGAGGTTGTCGACGGTGAGGGCCGTCTCCATTTGCGGATCTTGCATCATGGCGGCCACCGCCGCCCCACCTGCCACCGCCGCGGTGGCGCCACCCAGGACAAGCAGCACGGGGGAGGAGAAGCCCTCGCCGGTGGGGCTCGGCTCGGGCAGTGGCTGGGCCTCGAGGGGCTCGCCCGGCTGTGCGGGCTCGGTGGGCTCGACGTCGGCCACAGCTGGTTCCTCGGCGGGCTC
>CAZHIK010001578.1:0-1757 GCA_964532635.1 uncultured Enterobacterales bacterium | reverse complement strand
AGGCGTCGGGCACGGGCCGGGCGATGCCGTTGGTGGGGTCGTTCTGGGCCTCGGTGACCCAGGGTAGGCCCAGGCGGTACAGCTGCTCGAGGTAGCCGCGCCGCTCGGCGGCCGGCATGGCCTTGAGGGCTGCGAGCACCGAGTAGCGCTCAAGGAAGCCTTGCTCGGGCTCGTCACCGTCTTCGACGAAGGCCACGGTGCGGCCGGACTCGTCACCCTTCAGCGCGAAGAAGGCCTGGGCCGCGAGGTTCTCGCGGAACTGGTCGAGCTTGCCCGACAGGGCTTTCTCGAGCTTGGCCAGGGTGTCGATGCCCATCTTGCGCAGGCCGCGGGCCAGCAGGCGGTCGAGCTTCTCGGCCCTCGCGTCGGCGTTGATGCCCAGGTAGGGCTGTAGCAGCTTGTGGTAGTCGTGGCTGACCGGCAGCTCGATGAACAGGGTGGAGTCCACGGGCTTCTCGAAGTGGGCCCGGCAGCGCAGGTAGTGCGACTCGAGGCCGGACATCTTGTCGAGGACCTCGTCGAGTCTGGACAGCTGGTCGTTCAGGGCCTTTGTGATCCCCTCGAGGGCCTTGGCACCCT
The DNA here is from genome assembly GCA_964532635.1 of uncultured Enterobacterales bacterium. Lineage (GTDB taxonomy): Bacteria > Myxococcota_A > UBA796 > UBA796 > JAFGLY01 > CALDOK01. The sequence goes on along the minus strand of CAZHIK010001578.1, from coordinate 1,178 downwards.
CGAAGCAGATGTACTCGTTGACCCGGGCTCGCCAGTGGGCCACGAAGCACTTGGAGGCTTCTTCGAGGGCGGCCTTGTGGTTGTCGCTCGAGCGCAGGAAGCCGCGGGAGGACTGGTCGGCGACCTTGAGGCGCTTCTCCCAGTCGGCCTTGGCCTCTTCGGCGTTCTTGTCTTCCACAGAGCGGCGGTGGCGGAACCAGTCGGTGTAGTAGGCGCGGTCGTGGGGGCGCTGCAGCTCTTCGAGCACGTTCTCCAGGATCTGGCGCACGCCGGAGGGGCCGATGCCGCGCTTGGACTGGAAGGACTCGATCACGTCGGTCAGCGCGACGGTGACACGGCGCACCAGCGCCTTGCGGTTCTCGAGGATCTGCAGGGCCCAGTCGCCCTCGTTGCCGGGGGAGTAGGGATCGCCGAAGAGCTTGCCGATGCGGCGCATGGCGGCGCGGCCATCTTCGGACGTGGTCTTCTCGGCGAACATGGACTCGGCGTCGGCTTCCCACTCGCGGGCCAATTCGGCGATGTGATCGTAGACGTTCTGCACGTCCTGGTGGGTGCCGGACTGGTGGGCCAGGGCGTCTCGGATCTGCCAGAAGCGACGGTGCTGTTCTTGCTCGTCGGTCCACTCACCCTGGAAGAAGCCCGCTTCGCGCATGAAGCGGTTGCGCCATTCGGTGATGACGTCGGCGATGCTGTGGGCCTTGCCCGGATCCATCAGCTGGACCATCTGGGCGGCCAGGTCGTACTTGGCGTAGTTGAGCAGGCGCCACGACGGGTAGACGATCTTGGCGATGCCGAAGCTGGCGAAGGCTGTCTTCCACTCGTCGGCGTGGGTCTCCTGAGTGCGGCCGTCGGGGGTGTCGATGCGGTAGCTGTAGGAGATGAACGACTTGAGGTACTGCTCGCGGTTGATGCGCACACCCTCGACCCAGGACTTCAGGGGGCCGCCGGCGAAGTCCAGGAAGAGCGCTTCACCGATGGCGCGGTAGGCGTCGGTGTCCTGGGCCATGGACTGGCCCAGGCAGTTGGTGCCGGACACCAGCACGTAGCGGTCGAACAGGCCGCGCACCGAGACCTCGGTCTGGTGGTCCCACTGGACCTCGAAGGGAGCGGCCAGGGAGTGGTTGAGCTCGCGCAGAGCGGCGAAGCCGTTGGCCGCCAGCTTGGGGAGATCGGAAGAG
>CAZHIK010001577.1:0-1757 GCA_964532635.1 uncultured Enterobacterales bacterium | reverse complement strand
GACCAGCTGGGGCGGAGTGATCTGTCCGACGCCGACCTCGAGGGCTGCCAGCAGCAGCTCGACGCCGACCTGTCCATGTTCGATGAGCTCGATCCCCGGAGCGAGCCGGTGGCCCGCACCGCCGATCCGGCGGACTATTCCGATGCCGGAGACGATCTCGACTTCGACTTCCTCGACGACTCCGATGGTCGCATGGGTCGCGCCCACAAGAAGACCGGAGAGAGCGAAGAAGACGAGTTCCTCTTCGACGACGAGGACGAGCCCGACCTCGAGGACGAGTTCGGCTTCGACTTCGAGTTCGAAGGCCAGGAGGAGCCCGAAGATCCGATCGAGACCTTCGACTTCGAACCCCTGGACGATCCCGACGACGACCCCCTGGGCGAGCTCGACGGCATCCCCGAGAAGGAGCCCCCGCCGAAGCCGACCACGTCTGCCCCGGCCAGCGGCAGCGCCGGAGGCACCGCGCCCGGCATCCAGCTCGATGTCGTGGGCAAGTCCCCCCTGGCCGACAACTACGAGCCCGCCATCGTCGCCTACGACCGCGACTCCGTGGTGGTCGAGCTGCCCGTGCTCCTTGGGCGCTCGCGGGCCGACTTCGACGGCATCGCCTACTGCATCGTCGCCGAGGTGTACGCAGACGGCAACAAGGTCGCCGAGGCGCGTCAGCTCGTCACCAGTGCCAGCCTGGCCGAGTTCGGTCCCAGCTTCGCCTTCGTCAAGATGCTGGCCCCGGTCACTGCCAAGTCCGGCAAGCTCGAGGTCCGGCTGAGCAAGGCCTCCAACATGTCGGCCCAGCCCACCCAGCTGTTCGCCCGTACCATCACCTACCAGCTGCCGTAGCTACCGGGCGGTGCCGTCCGCTACTCCAGCTCGCCCCGCAGGCTGTGGGCGTGGGCGCGGGTGATGCGGACGGGGACGAGGTGGCCGACCATGCTGGCGTCGGCGGGGAAGTTGACCGCACGGAAGCACGAGCTTCGCCCGGTGTAGTGGCCGGGGTCGTTGCGGCTGGGACGCTCCACCAGGACCTCGAGAGTGCGCCCGACCTGGGCCTGGTTGTTCTCGTGCTGTATGCGTGACTGGATGCGCTGCAGCTCGCTGAGCCGGGCGCTGGCCTGCGGTGGGGACACCGGCTCCCTGTCGTGGAGGCGCACGGCGGCGGTGCCGGGTCGAGGGGAGAACTTGAAGGAGAACGACGCGTCGAAGCGCAGCTGCTCGAGCAGTCTCAAGGTCTGCTCGAAGTCCTCCTGGCTCTCACCGGGGAAGCCGACGATGAAGTCGGTCGTGATTGAGATGTCGGGCCGGGCCTGCCGCAAGCCCTCGATCACCCGGAGGTAGTGGGCGCGGGTGTACTGACGGCCCATGCGCCGCAGCACGCGATCCGAGCCGGCCTGGACCGGCAGGTGCAGGTGGCTGGCCAGGCGAGGAAGCTCGGACCAACAGGCGATGGTGGCGGCGTCCATGTCTCGGGGGTGGCTCGTAGTGAAGCGCAGTCGCCAGACCTCGGGGATCTCGTGGACCGCGTGCAGCAGCTCCGAGAAGCGAGACGGTGCGCCACCCTCCGCGCCGTAGGCGTTGACGTTCTGGCCGATGAGGGTGAAGTCACGGACGCCACGGGAGGCGAGGCCCCGGACCTCATCGAGGATCTCGGGCATCGGGCGGCTGACCTGGACGCCCCGGGCGGTTGGCACGATGCAGTAGGTGCAGTGGTTGTCGCAGCCCTTCTGGATGGTGACCAAGGAGCTGACGTCGGGTCCCGA
>CAZHIK010001576.1:0-1759 GCA_964532635.1 uncultured Enterobacterales bacterium | reverse complement strand
CGATCGCACCGAAGCCATCAAGATCATGCTCGCGGTCCACAACGAAGGCATCGGCGTGGCGGGCATCTACACCCGCGAGGTGGCGGAGACCAAGCTCCACCGGGCCCAGCAGCTGGCCCAGGAGCACGGCATGCCGCTGCAGCTGTCCATGCAGCCGGAGCGTTAGCCCATGAAGCTTTCCGAGAACCTGCAGCGCGCCATCAACCGCGCCATGTCCAGCGCGGCCAAGCGCCGCCACGAGCACGTCTCTCTGGAGCACCTGCTGCTGGCCCTGCTCGACGACGACTCCACCGCCCGGCTGCTGGGGCGCACCGGGGCCAAGCTCGAGCAGCTGCGCGAGCGGCTCGAGACCTTCCTGCGCGACGAGGTCGAAGAGCTGCCCGAAGGTGTCGAAGCGCCCCCCAGCCTCACCCAGGCCTTCCAGCGGGTGGTGGCGCGGGCCGCCGGCCACGTGCAGGGTGCGGGCAAGGATGTCGTCCACCCCTACGACGTGGTGGTCTCCATCTACAGCGAGCCCGACTCCTGGGCCGCCTACTTCCTCGAGTCCCACGGCGTCACCCGCCTGGCCCTGGTCACCCGCCTGGCCGAAGGCCACGGCGACGACGGCCGGCCCGACGCCCGCCCCCACATGACCGGCGGCCCCGCTGGCTCCGAGAAGCGCCTCGCGGGCCAGATGGACGAGGAAGAGGGCGTCGCCGAAGACCCTCTGGCCGCCTACACCGTCAACCTCAACGAGCGCGCCAAGGCCGGCGGCATCGACCCCCTCATCGGCCGCAGTATGGAACTGCGACGCATCATGGAGGTCCTGGCCCGCCGCCGCAAGAACAACCCCCTGCTGGTGGGCGAAGCCGGCGTGGGCAAGACCGCGGTGGTCGAGGGGCTGGCCTGGAAGATCGTCCAAGGCGATGTGCCCGAGCTGCTGACAGACGCGGTGGTCTACGCCCTGGATCTGGGCGGCCTGCTGGCCGGAACCCGCTACCGTGGCGACTTCGAGGCCCGCATGAAGGGCGTGATCGCGGCGCTCCAGGACGACCCCACCGCCATCCTGTTCATCGACGAGTTCCACACCATCGTGGGCGCCGGCTCGGTGAGCGGCGGCTCGGTCGACGCCTCGAGCATGCTCAAGCCCGCCCTGGCCGCCGGCCGCCTGCGCTGCATCGGCGCCACCGGCCACGGCGAGTTCCGCAAGCACGTGGAAAAAGACCCGGCCCTGCTGCGCCGCTTCCAGCGTGTGGTCATCGAAGAACCGAGCCAAGACGAGGCCTACCAGATCCTGGCCGGGCTCAAGCCCAGCTACGAAGAGCACCACGACGTGCGCTACTCCAAGGCCGCCCTGCACGCGGCGGTGGAACTGGCCGCCAAGTTCCTGCGGGAACGCAAGCTGCCCGACACCGCCATCGATCTGATGGACGAGACCGGCGCTGGAGCTCGGCTGGATGGCCGCAGCGGCATGCGCATCGACTCCCGCCACATCGAAGAAGTGGTCGCCCGCATCGCCAACCTGCCCCCCCGCCAGGTGGTCAAGGACGAGCGCGAGCGCCTGCTGTCGCTCCAGGACGAGCTGGGCGCGGTGGTCTTCGGCCAGGAACAGGCCATCGAGCGCATCGCGGCCTCCATCCGCATGTCCCGCGCGGGCCTGGGCCACCCCGAGAAGCCCGTGGGCTCCTTCCTGCTCACCGGCCCCACTGGCGTGGGCAAGACCGAGATGGCGCTGCAGCTGGCCCGGGTGCTGGGCGTGGCCTTCCACCGCTTCGACATG
>CAZHIK010001575.1:0-1764 GCA_964532635.1 uncultured Enterobacterales bacterium | reverse complement strand
ACACCCATCTCGGTGGGGTCGGTGATGGTGACGTCCAGCAGGTCCAGATCGCCGTAGATCATGTAGATGCCGTACAGGCCGCCGGTGATGCTGTCGCCCGACATGGAGACGCCGTCGCTCTCGATGGCCCACACGGACAGGATGGCGTTGTCCTCGAAGACGTTCTCGCTCAGGGTGGCGAGGCCGGCCTCCTCGAGAAAGATCGCGAAGCCATCGGCGATGGCCCCTTCGTCGTCCAGCTCGGTGTACATGGTGCCGGTGATGGTGTTGCCCTGCACCGCGACGTCGGCGCCGCCGGTGGCCTTGACCGCGAAGCCCAGGTTGTCGGTGAAGGTGCTGCCGCTGACGGTGGCGTCGCCCTCGTGGACCTTGACCGCGCCCCACTGGCTGGCGGTGAAGGTGGAGGAACCCACGCTCAGCCCCGTGCAGCCGTCGGCGTCCACGGCGTAGTTCTCCACCGTGTCGAACACGAGGTCGCTCAGGGCCACGTCGGCGCCGCCCTCGACCTCCACCGCGGAGCGGGACGCGTAGAGGGTCATGCCGCTGATGCTGGCGTCGGTCACGTCCTGGAAGGTGAAGGGCACCTCGCCCTGGGGGGCGTCCCAGGTGGTGAGGTCCGCGCCCGCACCGACGATGTGGACCGCCTTGTCGACCACCACCGCCTCCAGAAAGGAGCCCTCACAGACCTCGATGGTCGAGCCTTCGTCCGCCAGGAAGATGGCGTCCTGCAGCAGGGCGTAGCCGCCCTCGCCGTCCACGGTGATGCAACCCGCCTCGAAGGTGTCGGGCTCGCCGGTGTCGTCGGTCTCGCCGGTGTCGTCGGTCTTGCCGGTGTCGTCGGTGGGTGGGCAGCCCAGCAGCAGGAGCAGGGAGCTGGCGAGGGCAAAGCGAGCGGACATGGCGACTCCGGAGCGGTGAGCGTCGCCACACGCTACCCGGAAACGGCCTCTCTGGGCAATGGGCGCATGGTGGCGGCCCTCGGGGGCTTCACGACCGCGTAGGCAGCGCTGGGATCTTGACGGCGCTGCGGGCGCCGACTATGTGCGGCCGGCCTGGGAGACCTGGGCCTGCGGACTCGTCCGTCCACGCGCCTCCTCCCACCCAGAACACCCCCTCTCTCTCCGTAGGGAAACACCATGGCCGTCTGCCTCCGCCTCACCCGCATGGGCGCCAAGAAGAAGCCCTTCTACCGCATCGTCGCCGCCGACTCCCGTATGCCCCGCGACGGCCGCTTCATCGAGCGGCTGGGCCACTACGATCCCATGACCGAGCCCCCCGTCATCAAGGTGGACCTCGAGCGCGTGGACTACTGGATCGGTGAGGGCGCCCAGCCCTCCGACACCGTCTCCCAGCTCATCAAGAAGGCCCGCGCTGCTGCCGAAGCCGCGGTGGAGGCCTAGCGTGGAGAAGCTCGTAGACTTCCTCGCTCGTGGTCTGGTCACCAATCCCGAGGCCGTTCGCGTCAACACCGTCGAGGGTGAGACGGTCGTGATCGTCGAGCTGCTCGTGGACGAAGCCGACGTTCCGCGCATCCTGGGCGAGAACGGCGAGATCGTCAAGGCGATGCGCCAGGTGCTCAGCGCTGCCTCCGGCCGCCGCAAGACCATGCTGGAGCTGGTCAACACTCAGGCCAAGCCCACGGCCGAGGCTGGCTCCGAAGAGTAGTGCCGTTGAGCGAGCTCTGGAAGCTCGGTCACGTCTCGGGCGTCTTCGGCGTCCGGGGCGAGCTGCGTCTGTGGCTCGACAACCCCGACTCCCGCTGGC
>CAZHIK010001574.1:0-1768 GCA_964532635.1 uncultured Enterobacterales bacterium | reverse complement strand
GTAGTAGGTCTGCAGCTCGGGGATGTCGGCAAGATCGATGGCCAGGCGCTCGTGGTCGTCGGGGTGGATGAGGGTGCCGGCAGGCCGGCCCCGCAGCGCGTCCACCGTGTGACCGAACACACGCTCGACCTGCTGGTTGCAGTCCAGGATGGTGCCGTCCAGGCCCAGGCGGGCGATGGGGTTGGCGGCGTGCTGGAAGATGGTGCGGTAGCGGTGCTCGCTGGTGCGCACCGCGTCCTGGCTGCGCCGCACCCCCAGGCTCATGCCCAGCACGCTGGCGAAGCCGGAGATCAAGTGGGAGTCGGCCTCGTCGAAGTCCACGGGCTTGTTGACCAGGCCCAGCACGCCGGTGTTGTGCTCACCCGCACCCAGGGGGGCGAACAGGGCGTTTTTTATGGGGAGATGGTCTGAGGGGAGCGTGCCCGACCAGGGGCTGTTCGGGAAGTCGTTGTGGAAGAGCGGCCGACCGATGTCGAGCACGTGGGCTTGCATGGTCCCAGGCCGCGCGCCGTGCCCTGGCCGGACCGTACCGACGTTGCGGCCCGACCTCATGACCATGACCGGGTCGCTGTCGGGTCCGGCGTTCCAGAGGACCAGCACCCCGGCCGTGGCCCGGGTGGCATCGAGGCAGCGCGAGAGCACGGTCTGGGCGGCCGCGTGGAAGTCGGCCGCGTGCTGCACATCCCGGGTGGCCTCGAGCAGCGCGCCCAGCTCGGCCTAGCGGGCCTGCGCAAGGCCCAGTGTGCGTTCACGTTCCCGCTCGGCCAGCACGCGATCGGTGATGTCCAGGCCCGAGCTGAGGATCTCGACGATGCGGCCGTCCTCGTCGCGGATGATGGTGTTGTGCCAGTAGATGGTGCGCTCTTCGCCGCTGGCTGTGAGCACGGGGTTTTCGTAGAAGCGCACCGGCTCGAGGGTCCCGGCGTACAGCTGCTGGGCCACCCCACGTACCTGCTCGCGCAGCCGCTCGGGCAGGAAGTGGTCGAACCAGTCGCGGCCGAGGATCCAGTCGCGTTCGTAGCCCAGGATTCGGCAGCCTTCGGCGTTGATGCGCTGCACGCGCCCGGCCGCGTCCAGGGAGACGATCAGTGTGCCGGAGATGTCCAGCAGGTTGTCGGTCCAGCTCAGAGCTCGCTCGAGGGCCTTGGTGGCGCGGTGCTGCTCGGAGGTGTCGAGGATGGAGAGCAGGATGCGGAGATCCTGGTTCGGCTCCTCGACGTAGGCGACCTCGATCTCCGCCAGGAAGCTGCTCCCGTCGCTACGGCACAGGTTCCAGCTTCCCCGGAAGCCCTCGTTGCGCTCGACGAGCCGCTCGCGCACCGCGTGGCGAGCGCGCTCGCTGTCGACGTCGGCGAGCAGGTCGAAGGCGTCTGAGCCCACCAACTCGGACACATCCCGTCCGAACATGACCGCCGCGGCCGGAGAGGCGTGCACGATGCGGATGTTGGGGGTGATGATGAGGATCGCGTGTTGGAGCCCCGGCAAGCGGCCTCCTGGGCGTCGAGCGTGACGCGGTCAGACTAGCACGGGGGCCGCCCGAGAAACAGCGTTCGCGCTCAGCAGCCCGAGATCGCCCCGCTGTCACCGCCTGTTCCCGTGTTTCCACTGCTCGCGCCACCGCTGCCACCTGCGCCCACGGTGGTGCTGGAGGCCGCATCGAGGCTGATGGAGGAGCTGCCCTCGCAGCGCACGCCGTAGCTCGGGCCGCCGCCGCCGCCACCGCCGTGGCCGCCCCGACCGCCGCTGCCGCCTGCGCCTCCGTTGCCAC
>CAZHIK010001573.1:0-1769 GCA_964532635.1 uncultured Enterobacterales bacterium | reverse complement strand
AGGATCCCGTGCCTGTGCGGATCGTCTCCCCTGGATGTCAGGAGGTCTGGAATCGTCCCACGTCCTCCCCGGTCAAGGACTCGAGCTCCAAGGGCTCCGTGCCGAAGCGTTGGGTGAGGAAGCTGACGACCACCGCGAGGTATCCCTCGATGGTGCCGGCCGAGGCGCCGCGCTCGTCTCGTAGGTGCGCCTCGTAGCGAAGGCACACGTCGGCGAGCGGAGACCGAACCTCGCTGACGGGGCGGGGCGGAGCCGCGCCCTCCTCGCGAAGATGGGCCAGCATGTGCAGAGCGGCTACCCGTCTGCGGTCGCGTTGAGTACCCCGTTGTCCGACGTAGTCGTCGATCATCGACTCGTCGAGAGCGCTGACATCGTGGCCCCCTTCCGCCATCCATCGACCGAGATCGGCGGCGAGGACCACGTACGAACGGCAGCTCCCGGGTGGGTATCCCCGGCTCGCCAGCCGGGCGACGAAGGCGTCCAGCCAAGGCCCGAGCGGGCTCGTTCTCAGCCGGGGACCGGCGGTTCGGCTCTTGTAGAGAGTGTCCAGCATGTCTCCTCCATCCGGCGTCGGTGCCGGAGAGGAGAGAGTCCCGGATTATGCCGCGTCGTCTACGACCGAGCAGGGGCGGCTGGCTCGGATTCGCTGTGCACGCGGCATAATCGCGGACGCGGCATAGAGCTGCTTATGCTGTGTGCGGCATAAGCAGCTCTTCGGCTGTCCACCCACTACACCCACGCCTTCAGCAACCCAGACCTGGCTTATCAGCCAGCGGGCCTCCGGGGGCTGGGCCTGCAGCTCGCAGGCCCGGACCGTGGGCAGGGGCGCTACGGCCACAGCAGCCTCCGGGCGTCCACGACGTGGACGTGGTCCACGGCAGCAGCGTCCTTGGCGGCGGCCAGCTCCAGCGCCTTCAGGGCCAGGCGGTCGGTGGCGCGCAGGTTGCCGCGACCGATCTCGTAGATGGCGTCGGCCGCGCCCTGGTCGAAGGGGTTGGTGGTGGCGCCGGCCACGGTGCAGCGGTGGGCGATGTAGGCGGCGGTCTCGTCGCGGGACAGGGGCCGCAGGGTGGCGTAGTGGGCGATGCGTCGGGCGACGCCCTCGAGCTCCGGACGACGCAGCATGGCGGCCAGGGGCGGCTGGCCCGCCAGGATCACCGACAGCACCAGGCGGCTGTCCATGTCGAAGTTGGTCAGGGGCGCCAGCATGGCCAGCACATCAGGGCGCAGGTCCTGGGCCTCGTCCAGGATCAAGACCGGGCGCAGACCGTCGGTGTCGGCGGCCTCGAGGACCTTGTCCTGGATGCGACGGACCAGGGCGTTGAAGGCGCCGGCGGGCTGCACGCCCATGACCTGGGCGATCTCGCGGCACATGTCGCGCTTGGACAGGCCGGTGACCTTGACGTAGCTGGTGCGGTAGCGGGCCTCGGGCAGGGCGTCGGCCACGCTGCGCAGCAGGTTGGTCTTGCCGGTGCCCGCGGGGGCGATCAAGCCCGCGCTCATGCGGCGCTTGGCCGCGCCCAGCAGGCCGTCCTTGGCCTCGGCGTACTGGGGCAGCGGGAAGTGGTGCTCCACCCGGATCTCCCGGGTGAAGGGGTCGAAGTGGAAGCCGTACCTGGCTCGGATGTCCATGGTGGTCAGTCCTCGTGGGGGTGATCGGTGAAGCCGCCGTCGCGGCCCACGACGGGCTCGAGGTCCCGTCGCCAGGCAAGCTCGGCGGCGCTGGGGGGAAGGGGGGGCTGGACAGGCTCGGGCTCCTGCCCGCGGCG
>CAZHIK010001572.1:0-1770 GCA_964532635.1 uncultured Enterobacterales bacterium | reverse complement strand
ACGGGTCGGATGAGGGGGCTGTCTCCCGAGGGAAGCTGCTGCATCGTCTCGTCCAGGGGCAGATCCGTGGCCAACAGCAGGCCCCCGCCCAGCTGTACCTTCCCCGTGATGGTCCGATGGCCCTGGGCCCGCAGGCCTCCGCTCCAGGTCGCCCAGGTGACGGCCACGGCATCCGGGCTCATCTTGCTGCGACCGCGCAGCCAGCGACGGCTGGCCTGCAGATCGAAGATCCAGGTCGTGCCACTGTCGGCCTCGAGCACCCAGCCGGCGCTCAGCCCAGCCCCCATGCGGGTGATCGCGGCAGCGCCCAGACCGTCCACCTGCCCCAGTGAGGTCACCTCACCAGGCTCCCAGGCGCCCACGATGCCCAGCATCACCGGGCTCAACCTCACACTGGCCTCGGCGGACAGGCGCAGCGCAGGGGTCTTGTCCGGGCGTCGGGTCGCGGGCCCGAGGCCGGCGGCCAGCCACAGCGCGCGGGGCTTCGAGGACGGCGCGGGCCCATCGACCGACGGAGCAGCGGTGCTCACAGGGGCCGCGTGGGGCGCGGGAGGAGGCAGCTCGGCAGCCAGCACCCAGCCTCGCACCAGGACCACCCGGGTGGCCGCATCCTCGGGACAGGGCGCCCTGCGCTCCAGCTCGTGTACGCGCAGCACCAGCTGCCCGTCCATGCAGGCCACACCCTGGATGCGGTGGGCGGGGAGCCCCACCCGGACTGTCACCGCGTGGTCCACCCACAGCTGATCCAGGGCCTGCTCCAGGGCCTGGGCCTGGGCGGCGTCGGGCTCCCACCAGTCCAACTCCTGCCCCCAGGCCGGCACGGCCAGGAGCAGGAGCACCAGCAGGACGCTCAGTCCGAGGAGCCGCCGAAGCGCCACGAGGCCTCCATGGCCGCCCAGGCCGTCTTCTTGGTCTCGAGGGTGGTGGTGCCCACCACCTCGGTGTAGTGCTGCCGCTCGATGCGAACGCCCAGCCCGAAGCTGTCGAGTCGCAGCTCTGCAGACAGCCCGAAGATGGTGGCAGCGTGCCACTCCTCCCAGGTGGCCTCGAACTCGGGGTTGCCCTGCACCTGGAGCAGCTCCAGATCGTCCTGGGTGCGCACCGCTCCCACACCAGCGTAGGGACCGACGCGGGTCTCGAAGGGACCGAGCTCACCCATAGCGGGCAGGAAGCTGATGGTGAGGTCGCCACGCTGCCGGATGCGGGACAGGTCGGGGGCGATGTGCAGCTCCTCCACCAGGCCGCGGGTCTGGGCGGTCCAGTCCCCCTCACCGAAGTGGGGCGCGAACGCGCCGTGGATGGAGGCCTCGAGCCAGGGCCAGGGCGCCACCATGAAGCGCGCACCGGGCGCGTGGCGGGTGACGAAGGGATCGTTCACCACCAGCTCGTGGCCCACAGCAAAGCCGAAGCCGACGGCCTGGGCCGTGCCGGGGAGCAGGGTGGCGATCAGGAGGGGGACGATGCGCTTCATGACTCCGCTCCTTGCCTAGAACGCGACCAGCAGGTCGATGGAGGTGGTGGGATCGTGGTGCAGGTGCTGTCGGCTCGGCTCCTCGCCCGCCTGGTAGACATCCTCGTCTCCCCACCAGGTCCGGTCCTGGACCACCAGGCGCAGGCCCACGCGGCCCTTGTACCAGGCGTCCAACCCGATCCCGATGGTGGGTCCCATGCCCATTGTCAGCTCGACGGTGTCCACGACGGCACCCTCGAGCTGGTGGTAGGCCAGGGCGTAGCGCTCCATGTAGCGGGCCTCGAAGCCCAGGTAGAGAT
>CAZHIK010001571.1:0-1771 GCA_964532635.1 uncultured Enterobacterales bacterium | reverse complement strand
GCCTGGAGTTCATCGGCGGCTTCTCCCACACCCGCATCCCGGCTCCTGTAGGCATCGGCACCGCCGGCTACGGGCCGGCCGACGCCGACTCCGAGTCGCCCTACTCGGAGATCTACCCGGCCACCACCACCATCCACGGCCACCCCTCCATCAAGGTCACCGTGCTCTCCCGAGGCGAAGGCCACGAGCTGGTCTTCATCAACTGGGACGCTGTGGGCGTGTTCCAGCAGCTGCGCATCGCGCTGGTCCACGAGCTCGAGGAGCGCCTGGGGCGCGACATGGACGATGTGATCGTGTGGGGCGCCACCCACAGCCACGCCGGCCCGGGGCGCATCGTCGATGCGGGCGGTCCCTTCGATCTCATCGCCGACAAGTTCTTCCCCGAGCTGTACGTCCGCATCCTCGACACCCTGGCCGACCAGGTCGAGGCCGCCTACGCCGACCTGCAGCCCGCGCGGCTGGGCCATGTCTACGCCGACGCCCCCGACGCCACCGGCGACCGCCGCTGCGAGGACGGGGGCGACGACTACGTCAACTCCGAGATCCCCCTGGTGGTGGTGGAGCGCAACGGGCAGATCGAAGGCCTGATCATGGCCTACGCCATCCACGGCACCGTGCTCGACGCCGACGCCCTGACCTTGAGCGGTGATGTGGCCGGTGCCATCGAAGAAGCCGTGGCTGACGGCTTCGACCACCCGGTCCAGGTCACCATGTACGACTCCTGGGGCGCGGACATGTCGCCCCAGACCCCGGATCTCGAGGCCGCGGAGGGCGCTGAGCTGCCCGACGGCTACGACAAGCTCGAGGCGGTGGGCGCCTACGTGTCGGAACAGGTCCAGGCGGTGATCGGCGGCGCGGAGCTGACCGACGAACCCATCATCGACGCCCAGACCTACCGGGTGCGCATCGATCGAGACTACATCGGCTACGACGACGACACCTTCGAGTACGACTACGGCGCGGTCTACTGCGGGCTGTCCGGCGACGCCGACTGCGACGCCGCAACCACCGAAGACAACCTCGACAGCATCTGCGTGCCCTTCAACGAGGACTACCCGGCCCCCAACCAGACCCTGTTCACTGTCGGACAGATCGGCGAGCTGTACTTCACCACCTTCACCGGCGAGCCCGGCACCGAGCTGGCCGAGAAGGTGATGGACGGCATGAAGGCCCACGAGGGCGTCACCGACACCATGTTCCTGGGCTACTCCCAGGACTACCTGGGCTACTCCATCCTCGAGGACGACTGGTGGCAGGGGGGCTACGAGGCCTCCGGCGCCCTGTGGGGCCCCCGCCAGGGCGAGTACCTGAGCAACCTGAACATCCTGGCCTTCGATGCCTTCATGGGCGTCTCCGCCTTCGGCCCCGAGCCGCCGCCGGTGGCTCCCTTCGACGAGCCCGAGGTCGACGAGGTCCAGGTCGCCGAGGCCCAGGGCGTGGGCGAGGTGCTCCAGGAAGTGGGCGCCAGCTACGGCCCCACCGACCTGGTCGTCTTCACCGTAGCCGGTGACGATCCCTGGGCCGGCGCCCCCACCGCCTGGCTCGAGACCGCCAGCGGCGAGCCCGTGCTGCGTCCCGGCGGTACGCCGGCGGCCTCCGACAGCTACCTGTTCTGGGTGGAGCTGGCGGTGGAGCCCGGCTGGGAAGAGGACGAGAGCCTCGACACAGCGCGCAGCTACACCTGGAGCTTCTCCCTGCCCGTGGCCCACCACTACTCGGTCTCCGACCTGCAGCTGAGCGGAGACTACCGCCTGCGGGTTGATCTTCCTCG
>CAZHIK010001570.1:0-1772 GCA_964532635.1 uncultured Enterobacterales bacterium | reverse complement strand
CTCCTCGGCGATGCTCGAGCCCACCCTACTTCTTCGGCACCACCAGCAGCTCCACGTCCGCCTCGGCCGTGCTCCCGGCGCTCCCGCTCCACTCCGCCTTGAGCGTCAGGTAGCGCGAGAACTCCGTCTGGTAGCTCCAGTCCGTCGTGTCCGACGTGACCGTGAAGCTGTCCAGCTCCGTGTAGTCCGAGGCCCGGTTCCGGTAGGCGTGGGCCACCCGGACGGTCAGCGTGCCACCGCCGTTGGTGACCGACTGGGCGTTCAGGTACAGCGCCACCTCACCGAAGCCGTCCAGGTCCAGGCCCTTCGTCGGGTCCTGGCGCAGGCCGTCACGGTCGATGTACGTCATCGGCAGCAGTTCACGGGTCGGCATCGTCCCCTCCTCGTCTCGGTGTCGGTCTCTACTTCTTCGGTACCGCCAGCACCTCCACGTCGGCCGTGGTCGTGCTGTTCGCGCTCCGCCACGACGCCTCCACCTGCAGGTACCGCAGGAAGCCGGTGTTCGAGGTCGCCGTCACGTACGACCAGGAGCTGTAGCCGGTCGTGATCCCCGTCCAGCCGGCCAGCGACAGGTAGTCGCTCGACCGGTTCCGCGCCGCGTGCAGCACCTTCACGTCCAGCGTGGAGGTGCCGGCCGCCAGGTTCTGCACGTTCACGTACAGCGCCACCTCGCGGAAGCCGTCCAGATCGCTGGTCTCGTCCATCGACTGCCGGACGGCGGTCTTGTCCACGGTGGTCATCTTGAGGAGTTCACGGGTGCTCATGCTCAGCTCCTGCGGCGCCGGGTGCGCCGGTGGTCGTGGTGGGTTCGCCCGTCTGCATCACCGGGCTGTCGAGGATCGCCGGGGCCAGCACGCCCATGTGCACCAGCCCCTCCACCACCCGGGGAGCGCGCCCCAGGGTGACGGCGACGCCGCCGAACAGGTCGTGTGCACGATGGATGTCGAGGGACGCGCCGGCGTAGCCGACCCCGGCCGCCATCAGCAGGGCGTAGTACAGGTCGGGGTGCTTCGGGTGGTCGGCCAGGCCGTCGCAGAGGACCCGGACCGCGTCGTGCGGCCGCCCCTGCTCCACCAGCGCGTGCGACCACATCACCCGGACGTCCGGCGGCACAGCCTTCACCACGCCGGCCAGCTGCTCGGCGATCGGGGGCACCACGGCGAAGCGGAGCAGCCCGCCAAGCGCGCGAGCGTGGTGGTACAGCCGGTGCGGGTCACCCTCGGGCAGCCGCTCCAGCAGCCGCAGCGTGCGCTCGGCCTTGCGACAGCGGATCTCCTCGGTCAGGTAGCCGACGTGGTGGATGCGGCCCGGGGCGGCGGCGGTGGCCAGGCCTTCGAGGATCGGGATGTTGTGGACGGGGTAGCGGTAGCGGACGCCCGCCCCGGTGCGGAAGACGCGGGGCTGCCACAGGGCCTCCCAGCGAGGGCCCTGATCGTCGGCGACCTCCAGGGGGCTGCGGATCAGCAGCAGGAAGGCGTCCTCGGGCGGGGCCGACTCGAGGAAGGCGCGGAGGTCAGCAGCGCCTTCGAGGCGATCGTCGGCGTCGAGCACCAGGGTCCAGGTGCCGGTGGCGGGCTCCAGCGAGGCATTTCAGACGAAGGAGAAGTCGTCGCACCAGGGGACGTGCAGGACCTTCGCGCCCAGCCGCTCCGCGATGGCCGGCGTGTCGTCGCTGGAGCCGGTGTCGACGACGATCCACTCGTCCACCAGCTCGGAGGCCGACTCGAAGCACGCGGGCAGGTTGTGCGCTTCGTCGCGCACGATCAGGCAGC
>CAZHIK010001569.1:0-1773 GCA_964532635.1 uncultured Enterobacterales bacterium | reverse complement strand
GAGGTGGTCAGGGCCACCTGCACGGCCAGCTCACCGTCGATGTCCAGCTCGGACAGCTCTACGAGGATGTCGGCCGCGTCGTCGAGCCGCCCACTCTCCACCGCGACCTGGGCGGTGCGGAGCTGCGACTGGATCCTCCCTGCGCCCTCTGGGGCCAAGACCGCCGCCCGCTGGTATGCATCGGAGGCCTTGCTGGGCTCGCCGAGCTGGACGTACAGATCGCCCAGGCCCGTCCAGGCCACCACGGAGCCATCCGGGTCGCCCTCGGAGATCTCGATGGCACGACGCCAGGTGCGCAGCGCGGACTCAGTCTCCCCGCCCTGGGCGTGAGCGCGGGCGAGCAGCTGGAGCTTCCACAGCTCGAGGCCCGAGTCGGGGGCCTCGAGGACCTCCAGCTTCTGCAGCGCGGCGCCGGGGTTCTGCTCCTGCAGGTCGAGCTCTGCCAGAGCGAGCCCCGCCATGAACCCAGCCTCCTCGAGCTCCGGGAAGGCCTCGATGACACCGTTCAGCGTGGCCCGGGCCGCATCGAGCTGGCCCTGGGCGGCGAGGGTCTGGGCGATCTCGCGCTGCACCGAGGCCTTGGTGGGCCGATCCTCGATGGAGTCCAGCAGCTCGGCGAAGGCGTCCAGGGCTTGCTTGTACTGGCCCTGATCCCTGAGCGCACCCGCCTCGGCAACGCGGTCGAGCAGCGCTGACCACTCCTCGTCGCTGGGCCCCGAGCCCTCGGAGGGCAGGCCGACGAGATCGGGATCGAGGGGATCGCCTCGCAGGGCCGCCTCGGCTTGTTCACGCAGGGTGAGGAAGACCTCGGGGTCGGGGCCCACGAGCTGCTGCTCGATGGCCTGGTCGATGACCTGGATGGCAGCCTCGTAGCGCTCGAGCTCGAACAGACAGACCACCTCGCCGAAGACCACATCGGGGACCAAGTCCGCGGGCATGTCGGGATCGTCCCGCAGCGCGCGCATGTCGCGCAGCGCCCCTTCGAGGGCCACGGGATCGGCGGCCTCGATGGCCTGGGCCATGTCGAGCTCCACCAGCCGAATGCGCCCTCTGGCCTTGGCGGAGGTGGACGCGTCCTGCATGATCTCCGTCCACAGTGCCCGCTCCCGTTCGATGTCGCCGCGCACGGCGTAGACCTCGGCCATGGACACGCGGATGCTGTCCAGGGTGGGACCGTCGGGGGGCAGCAGATCCTCGAGCTGCCGGTAGGCCAGCAGTGCGTCTTCATCGCGACCGAGCAGCAGCTGCAAAGGTGCCATGGCCATCAGCGCCTGGGCCTTCTGATCCTGGCCTTGAGGGGCGTCGAGCACCTGCTGATAGAGGAGCAGTGCTTCCTCGTAGCGTTCCTGGGCCTCGGCCACCTCGGCCAGGCCGAGCTTGGCCGCGGCGGTGCCGTACCCCCGATGCTCGGCAACCTCCATCAGGGAGAGGAAAGCGGCTTCGGCCTGCTGTAGCTGGCCGGCCTGCAGGAGGGTCTGGCCGATCTGGGCATCGACCAGCAGGCGCTGCTCGGGATCACAGCGCTTGCGCAGCTCGCGCAGCAGCTCGAGGGCGTCGGTGTTGCGATCGAGCTGGATCAGGGCGTAGGCCCGCCCCTGGTCGGTGGCGAGGGTGTGCTCGCTCTCTTCGCCGATAGCCGCGCGGATGCGCTCGAAGCTGGCCAGGGCAGCCTGGGACTCGCCCCGAGCGAGCTGACCGTTGGCCAGCCCCAGCAACACATCCACGGCGTCGGCGGCGTCCCTCTCAGACTCGAAACCGGCTGGGCACGAATGA
>CAZHIK010001568.1:0-1776 GCA_964532635.1 uncultured Enterobacterales bacterium | reverse complement strand
CCTGGGCACTGCCGTCGATCTTCGTGCGCAGCACCTGAGAGGTGGCGCCGTCGTCGAAGCGCGACCAGTAGCTGTTGATGTCGATGAGCAGCTCGCCCCCGTCGAAGGAGGGCTGGGAGTACATGGTGGTGAACAGGCGGTCGGTCTGGTGGGCCCAGACCACCCGGCCGGCGCGGTCCAGGATCAGGGTCCAGGCGTCGTCCCAGGAAGCGGAGAGCAGGAACCAGTCCGCCGTGGCTTCCCAGCGGTCCGGGTCCTCGGCCTGGACGGTGGCGGTGGGCAGGCCCTCGGGGGCCGGCCCGGTCTGGGCCGTGAAGCCCTCGCTGTCGCCCTGGGCGGCGGCCACCACGAAGCTGACCTCGTGGTCGTAGGGCACTCCCAGCAACAGGGCCTGCTGGGGGCCGGGCTCGAGGCTGCGCGTTGGGCTCTCCATCGGATCGCCGGGATCGACCTCGTAGCGCAGGTGGACCTCGGCGGTGCGCAGCTGCTCCCATGAGACCTGCACCAGGCTGCCGTAGCCTTCGACCAGCTCCCAGCTGACGCTGTCGATCACGGGCCCTTCGGCGCTGTCGGTGTCGAGATGGCCTGTGTCGGTGTCGCCGGCGGGTGGGTCGCTGTCGGGGGTGACCGCGGGGGTGCAGGAGCAGCCGCTGAGACCCAGCAACCAAGCGGAGAGCAGCAGGGGGCACATGGGGGGCTCCGGTGGAGGGCGTCGAGGTCGGAGTGTATGGGGGAATGTCCGCTCCCGCGAGGGGTTCGGCCTGTCATGCCGCCGCTTCGAACAACCCTGCTGTCGATCTGTCTCCTCTTCACCTTCGGCTGCCCCCACCAGGTGCGGCCGGAGCCTGTCGTGGATGAGCCCGTCCCCCTGCGAGCCGAAGGTGACGGCTGGTCCCTGGAGCTGCGGGAGTTGGCCCCCGGGGTGTGGCTGCACACCACCTGGAAGGACCTCCCCGACATCGGGCCCTTCCCGGCCAACGGGCTGCTGGTGCAGCACGACCAAGTGCTGGTGATGCTGGACACGGCCTGGGGTGAGGCCCCCACCGAGCAGCTGCTGGTCTGGGCCGAGGAGGAGCTGGGCATGCCGGTGACCGACGCCCTGGCCAGTCACGGTCACGATGACGCCATGGGGGGAAAGCCGGCGCTCGAGCGGCGCCATGTTCGCTTGCGGCACCACCCGTGGGCGCTGTCCCTCGAGGAGCTCGCAGCGACGGGAGGCTATGACGCGGAGGGCGGATTCCTGGACAACGACCGCATGGCGCTGGGCCCCTTCCAGGTCTTCCACCCCGGGCCCGGGCACAGCCCGGGCGATCTGACGGTCTACCTGCCCGAGCAGAAGATCCTCTTCGGAGGGTGCGCGCTACGGGCCGCGGACGCGAAGGGGCTGGGGAACGCCGCCGACGCCGATCTGGACTCCTGGGCCGTGGCCGTCGAGCGCCTGAAGCGCGAGTACCCGGACGTGCAGGTGGTCGTGCCGGGCCACGGCGATCCGGGCGGCCCCGAGCTGCTGGAGCACACAGCGGCCCTGCTGGCCGCCGCGGTGGAGCCGCTGCCGCCGGCCGAGGCAGTGACAGAAGCCCACCGCGAGGCCTGCGAGGCGCTCGATCCTCATTGGTTCAGGATCGCGGCCTGGGACCCGGGGCCCCCGTCCGTGCTGCACGTGGGTGTGGGGGCCTTCGAGGTCATGGGAGGCTACTTCGAGTTCCAGCCCATGGAGGAGGTCGAGGTCGCCGAGAAGCTCGGGAAGGACCCGGCGGTGGTGGGGGCCTGGCTGGC
>CAZHIK010001567.1:0-1778 GCA_964532635.1 uncultured Enterobacterales bacterium | reverse complement strand
ATCTGCATGGTCAGTGTGCTCTCCGAGCGCCGCTTCAACCGCCTGAACCACCCGGCCCTGTCCGTGGGCCTGCCCGCCTTCCTCACCAAGGGCGCGGGCATGATGTCCGGCCTGATGCTGTCCCAGTACACCGCCGACATGCAGATCGTGGAGCAGCGCATCCTGTCGGCGCCGGCTTACATCCAGTCCATCCCCGCCGCCGCCGACCAGGAAGACTTCGTCTCCATGGGCATGAACTCGGCGCTCAAGTCCCGCACCATCTACGACCTGGGCTGCGGCGTGCTGGGCATCGAGATGATGGCGGCCGCCCAGGCTCTGGACTTCCGGGACTACACCCCGGGTGCGGGCACCCTGGCCGCCAAGGCCGCCGTGCGCGAGGTGGTGGAGTTCCTGGACATCGACCGCCCGCTGTACGACGACCACAACAACATGAAGCAGGCCACCCTCGAGTGGAAGATGCTCGAGGCGGTCGAGAACGAGATCGGTCCGCTCGACACCTACTAGAAGTGCTGCTGTAGGGGAGGGGTTCATCCCCTCCCGCTTCGAGCGATCAGGTCCCAGGTCCCTCGACGCAGGGTTTGGGAAAGGACTTCCCGTTGGCCGGAGGGGATCCCCACGCCGATCCATCGCTCCATCATCGCCATCTCGCTGCTGCTCGCGGCCGTCGGCCTGGATGACGTGGCAATCCGCGCCGACTGGTCCGAAGTCTCCGGCGCCTACCACGGCGGCGCGGTGTGGATCACCCGGGGCTGGGCCGATTAGCCCCTCGCTGGTAGACTCGGCCCGTGGTGAGACGCCGTCGCTACCTCCTGTTGCTCCTGGTGCCTGCGCTCGCGGGCGCCCAGGCCAAGCCCGGCCTTGGCTGTGGTTGCGACCCCAGTGTGGGCTCGGTTCAGGATCTCGACGGCGACGGCGCGGGCTCCACCATCGACTGCGACGATGATGATCCCTCCATCTACCCCGGCGCCGACGAACACTGCGACGGCGTGGACGAGGACTGCGACGGGCTGGTGGACGAGGACAGCGTGGACGCCCCCACCTGGTACGAGGATCTCGACGGCGACGGCTGGGGAGGGGAGGGCACCCTCGAGGCCTGTGAGCAGCCCGACGGCTATGCGGCCCAGAGCGGCGACTGCGATGTCGTGGACGCCGAGGTCCATCCGGGGGCCGAAGAACGCTGCCGTGACGGCGTGGACGAGGACTGCGACGGCGAGCTCAGCAACGGCTGCAGCGGTGACGTGGTGCTCTTGGGAGAGAGCCAGGACGGCACCGGGGGCTACGCCCTGGCCGCCGTGGGAGACCACGACGGCGACGGGATCGAGGACCTGGTGTTCGGTGCCCCCTTCAGCGAGGTCCACGGCTGTTCCAGCGACGGCAAGGTCTTCCTGTTCTCGGGCCGCGCTGACTTGACACCGGGGCAGGAGATCCTGCTGCAGGACGAAGCGGTGGCGATCCAGTGCCTGGGCGACGGCCTGGGGACCTCGCTGGCCGGTGTGGGCGACCTGGACGGCGACGGCTTCGACGACCTCGCCCTGGGCGCCCCCGACGAGTACGACTACGATCTCGGCGTACTCTACGTGGCCTACGGGCCCGTCAGCGCCGCCACCTGGGAGGACTGGAGCGGGGGCATGGTCACCGCGCGGCAGCGCGGCTCCCAGCACGGCCACTCGCTGTCAGGGGGCGGGGACCTCACCGGCGACGGGCAGCTCGACCTCGTCATGGGCTCCCCGGAGTTCTTCCGCTCGGGCCAGCACCAGGGCCTGGTGACGGTCTTCTCG
>CAZHIK010001566.1:0-1780 GCA_964532635.1 uncultured Enterobacterales bacterium | reverse complement strand
CGCCAGGGCGCTGCGGCGGGCGTCCCGTTCGCTGCTGGCGGGCCGCGCTCGGGATCCGACAGGACAGCGACAGGTTCCGGGCATGTTGCTCGCGTGCTCTTCGAGGCCGGCCAGCATGGGTACGCTCCGAGGCTGCGGTCCCCCGGGGGATGAGCAAGACTCGGGCCAGGATTGGCCCTACGGTCAAACCATGGTTTTCGGCGATTGTAGGTGGCCTGGGGTGCGCGTGCCCACCCCAGGGGTGCGTCCCGTTCACCCCAGCGGGGTGCCGATGCCTCAGCTCCTGGCGCGAGCCGCGGCTTTCAGAGCGAGGGGGTGGTCCTGGCCCTCGGCGGGCGCCCGCCCGGCCTCGTGCACCGGAGCACCCTTGATGTCCTCGATCACCAGGTACAGGCAGGGCACCAGCAACAGGATGATGAAGGTGGCGAAGAGGATGCCGAAGCCCAGGCTGATGGCCATGGGTACCAGGAAGCGCGCCTGCACAGAGGTCTCGAAGATCATCGGGGCCAGCCCGAAGAAGGTGGTCAGGCTGGTGAGGATGATGGGCCGTAGCCTGCGCATACCGCCGTAGGTGGCGGCCTCGAAGGCGCAGATCCCCTCGGCCCGCTTCCTGTTGACCGCGTCGATGAGCACCAGGGAGTCGTTGACCACCACGCCCGACAGGGCGATGACCCCGAACAGGCTGATGAGGCTCAGGGGGTAGCCCAGCAGCAGGTGGCCCAGCACCGCGCCCACGAAGCCGAACGGGATGGCCGACATGATGATCGCGGGCTGGACGTAGCTACGGAAGGGGATGGCCAGCAGGGCGTAGATGACGAACAGGGCCACCAGGTAGTTCTTGCCCAGGCTGCCGAAGGCCTCCTGCTGGGAGCGCTGCTGGCCGACGAACTGGGCGTCGAGGCCGGCGTACTTCCGCATGAGCTCCGGGAGCACGCTCTCCTGGATGTCCGCGCGCACTGCGCGGGAGGACTTGACCTGTGCGGTGAGCTCAGCGCTGACATTGACGACGCGCCGTCCGTCCTCGCGCAGGATGCTGGTGGGGGCGCGGTTGCGCTCGATGTCGGCCACGGCCCCCAGCGGCACGAAGCCACCCCCGGGAGTGCGAATCCGCAACGCCTCGAGGTCGTGCTCGGACTGACGCTGCTGCTCCGGAAGGCGCACCATCACCTTGATCTCGTTTCGCCCGCGCAGCTCGCGAATGGCCTCGGCGCCGAAGAACGCGGACCGCAGCTGCCGGCCCAGCTCCTGGGGGTTGAGGCCCAGGCTCTCGGCCCGGGGCAGGGGGTCGTAGTCCAGCCGCGGCTTGCCCGCGGCAAAGCCGTTCTCCACGTTGTACAGCTCGCGATAGCCGGCCAGGGCTTCGGCCAGCTCTGCGGCGGCCCGCTCGAGCACGACGGTGTCGGCGTGGGACAGCTGCACATCCACCGCGGCGCCGGCACCCGGTCCCGACGAGGACTCGAAGATGATGGCGTCGGTCATGGGCAGGCTGGGGGTCAGCTCGGCCCAGAGGCTCGAGAACTCCCCGGAGCTGAAGTCCCGCTGGTCCGAGGGCACCAGGGCCTGCTCGATGGTGACCAGGTGGCTGCCGACCTCCGTCGGGCCCATGCGCTGGGCGGGCCCCTCGCCCACCAGGGTGTACCGGCCGCGGCTGTGCTCGGATCCTCCCAGCTGGTTCATGGCCGCATCGGCGGCCTGCTCGAGGGCCCGCTGGGCCACCAGGGTGTCCGCGAGCGGCGCGCCGTAAGGCAGGCGGGCTTCGACCTTCACCACGTCGCCTTCG
>CAZHIK010001565.1:0-1785 GCA_964532635.1 uncultured Enterobacterales bacterium | reverse complement strand
AATCAGCCGGCGGATATCAAGAAAAATCCCTTGCCGAGCTTGAAGAGGCCTTGAACTCCCTTAAAGGTGATGGCCAACAGAAACACCAACAGCAGGGCCAAGGCCAACAACAGGCTGAAGCCGTAACCGGCCGGGAGAAATCCCAGGATGAGACCAACGGGGAAAAGCAGCAGGGCCAACCGGCACAACTACCCGATGATGCCCACGGCATCTTAGATGAAGAAAAGGAAAACAAGCAGCGTCGCAAGCCCAATACCAGCGGCGTCTACACCGACGTCAAGCTCCTCACCGACATGTTCGAGGCCGAGGTCTTCGTCTTCGCCAAGACCCAAGGCAAGCGCGGCTTCCAGGCCAAGCTCAAGCTGATCGACGCGCTCCAGGAGCACAACCCGGAAGCCTACGAGACCCTGCGCGCGACCTTGCCGCGCCAGATCTCCGAGGCGCTGGGGATGCCCGAGCCGGCGATGGCACCCGCGCCGATGGCGAAGGCGCCGGCGCCCAACGCCCCCAAGGCTCCCAAGGCCCCCAAGGCTCCGACAGCCCCCGAGCCCGACGAGGGCGTCGAGACCCAGCGGCGCAAGCCCGTGGGTAGCGAGCACGAAGAGCGCAAGCTCAAGGTGTCCGGACCGGAGCTCACCGGCCCCGCGCCCGGCAAACGGGTCACCGTTCCCAAGCCGGGGGAGACCCCCCTGATCGGCCTGGCCAACAAGACCTTCGATCCCGAGCTGACCGCCACCGAGCTGGCCATGCAGATCCGGCAAAAGGGCGTACCGCGCCAGCGTAGGCTCGACGAAGGGGAGCGCCGCGAGGAGGCGGAGTTCGCGAAGATGGTGGAAACCGACCCCGAAGCCTTCATCCGGAAGGCGATGGAGTTCGCCAAGGCCAACGGAAGCGCCGACTCGCCGGAGTTCGAGGTCGACGGCATGAAGCGGCTGATGCCCGCCTACGGCGCGGGCAAGGAGCCCGATGGCGACGCCCAGACGGAATACCGCCTCACCATGAACCACGCGCTGCACCCCACCGCCGTCGCCATCGCGCGGATGGCGTTCATCGCGCGCCTCGACCAGCTCGCAGCACTGCCCCCGGACGACCCCAAGCGGCAGGTCTTCATCACCAATGGCGGCTGCGGAGCCGGCAAGAGCGATCTCGCCAAGATCGTCAAGGGCCGCATGGGCCCCAAGACCAAGTTCGGCGCGGTGTGGGACGCTGCAGGCGAAGGCGACGCCCTCGAGACCGCCTGGATCCTGAAGGCCGCCCAGGCCCGCGGTCTCAAGACCGTGGTCGGCTACGCCGAGGCCGATCCCACCCAGCGCTTCGAGGGTGTGCTCGAGCGCGCCGCCAGCAAGGGCCGCGTGGTCGACGTGATGACCTTCGTCAACTCCTACGCCGACGGCCAGGCCGAGATGAAGCGCTTCATGTCGTCGGCCGACTTCGCCAAGGCCAAGAAGGCCGGCATGGTCGAAGCCTACGGCATCCTGCCCGGCGCGGTCCACCCCACCAAGTTCAAGCTGAAGAAGGCTGGCAAGCACCTCCCCACCTTCCCCTGGCTGAAAGACCTGAACCCCATGGAAGGCCAGATGCGGGCCGAGGACGTGGGCAGGCTATCGACCAACAAGGAGCAGGCGCTCAAGGCGTCGCTCAAGATCCTCGAGGACTACGCCCGCAAGGAGTTCGAGGCCAAGCGGGATCCGAGCGTCGTGGTCAAGGGCGCGCTGGGCAACGCCCTGAAGTTCCTGCCCGAGCAGTCCCCCGAGATCCAGGACGCGATCCTCGACACCCACGATC
>CAZHIK010001564.1:0-1788 GCA_964532635.1 uncultured Enterobacterales bacterium | reverse complement strand
TCGTCACGCCCTGTTTTAAGCTTGCGCCGTCCAGCGCGGTGCCAGCGCTGGTTCGAACCAGCTACCCGCCGCCTCGAGGCGAGGTGGCACCAGGACAAAGACGTCCACCAAGGAGACGCCATGAAGAAGCTTTCCGCCATCGCCCTGCTGGGCCTCGTGCTCACCGCCTGCTTCGTCGAAGACACCGGCAAGACCGACGAGACCGACGCTCCCGCCACCGGCGACAGCTCGGTCTACTACCCCACCGAGATCGACGTGGTCACCTACGGCTACGACACCGGCGAGTGGTTCTACAGTGTCGACATCATCGGCTGGGCCGAGAACGTCACCATGTACATCACCCAGGACACCTCCTCCCCCTGGGAAGAGGACCACGACCTCGTCAACATCGAGTACGCCGAGGATGGCAGCTGGGACCTGTGGGAGCTCACCCTGCCCATCACCACCCAGTGGGATCAGCAGGAGTCCGGTGTGAACACCCTCTTCTCCGGTGACGCCGACATGGAAGCCACCATGGCTTGGCGCATCGAAGCCTACGAAGATGGCGCCGTGGCCGACTGCGTGGTCTGGGCCGGCTCCAGCTCCACCACCTCCATCGTCGACAACGGTGGCTGCCGCGAGATCACCTTCTAAGGTCTCGCCTCGCGGAGCGAGAGCCCTCGCTCTGCCCACTCCCACGGGCCCCGTCCGGCGCTGCCGGGCGGGGCCTGTTCGTTGGCTCCACTGTCAACATGCGTCTCTCGACGAGCCCATCGTTGCAGATCGGAGTCATCGGGAGTAGCCTGTGCGCGTCCGAGAGGACACCCTGCCCCCGTCCTGGCGGGCATCAACCAAGAGATGGAGAAACAACAATGACCAAGTACCTGCTGCCCCTGGCTGCCTTCGCCCTGATCGGCTGTGGCGAGCCCAAGGAAGACTGCGAGGACACCGCCGGCTGCGACACCGCCCCCCCCGAAGAGTGCGAGGATACCGCTGGCTGTGAGACCGGCGACACCACTCCCCCCGACACCGAGATCGACGTGGTGACCTACGGCTACGACGCCGCCGAGTGGACCTACCAGGTCGACGTGCTGGGCTGGGCCGAGTCCGCCAGCATGTACGTCACCCAGGACACCGCCTCCCCGTGGGAAGAGGACCACGATCTCCAGCAGATCGACTTCGATCCCGATGGCTGGTGGGATGTCTGGGGCATCACCCTGCCCATCACCACCGAGTGGGATCAGCAGGAGTCAGGCGTGAACACCCTGTTCGCCGGCACCGCCGAGATGGAAGCCACCATGCTGTGGCGCATCGACGTCTACGACGCTGGCGAAGTGGTCGACTGCGTGTACTGGGCCGGCGCCAGCGCCGACGTGAACAAGATCGCCGACGACGCCTGCCGCGAGATCACCTTCTAGCTCCGGCAAGAGCAGCGCTCCGAGAATCCAGAAACCCCGCTCGGCCTTGCCGGGCGGGGTTCGTCTCATCTCCGGCTCACGCGATCCGCGAGCTTCATCGCTGCGAGCATGCTGCCGGGATCGGCGATCCCCTTCCCCGCGATGTCATCGGCAGTGCCGTGGTCCACACTGGTGCGCACGATGGGCAGGCCGATGGTCCAGTTCACCGAGTGGCCGAAGTCCAGGACCTTGAGGGGGACCAGCCCCTGGTCGTGGTACATGGCCACGAGCATGTCGGCGCGGCCCTCGGCCACGTCCCGAGCCGCCGCCTCGCCCGAGTAGGGCCCACAGACCTGCAGGCCCTCGGCCCGCAGCTCATCGCAGACCGGTCCGATGAGATCCAGCTCCTCGG
>CAZHIK010001563.1:935-1788 GCA_964532635.1 uncultured Enterobacterales bacterium | reverse complement strand
CACGGCTACGGCGTCACGATGTCCCCGGTCAACAAGGTGACCGACGAGGGCCTGCCCGAGCTGTTCATCCAGGACATCCCCCCCAGGGTCAATGCTGGCCCCGAGATCGAGCGCCCCGAGATCTACTACGGCGAGCTGACCGACAACTACGTCTTCGTCAACACCGGCGCCGACGAGTTCGACTACCCCGACGGCGATCAGAACGCCTACACCCGCTACGCTGGCGAAGGCGGCGTCCCCATCGGTAGCTTCTGGCGCAAGGTGGCCTTCGCCATCCACTTTCGATCGCTGGACATCCTGCTGTCCAACTACCTGGAGGCCGACAGCCGGGTGATGTTCCGCCGCAAGCTCCACGAGCGCGTGCTGCACCTGGCGCCGTTCCTGGCCTTCGACGGCGACCCCTACATGGTGATCGACGAAGGACGCCTGTTCTGGATCGTCGACGCCTACACCACCTCCCCCTACTACCCCTACGCCGAGCCCTACGATCCCGAGCAGGGGCCCGCATTCAACTACATTCGCAACGCGGTCAAGGTGGTGGTGGACGCCTACCACGGCTCCGTGGAGCTCTACATCGCCGACCCGGAAGATCCGGTGGTGCGGAGCTACGCCAGCATCTTCGGATCCAGCTTCCAGCCCCTGGACGCGATGCCGGAGGGTCTGCAGGAGCACATCCGCTACCCGGTGGACTTCTTCGACGTGCAGGGCTCCATGTACCGGGCCTACCACATGAACGATCCGGTGGTCTTCTACAACAAGGAAGACATGTGGGCCCTGCCCAGGGAGCTGTACGGCGGCCAGCCCAAGACCATGCAGAGCTACTACCGGGTCACCAAGCTGCCAGGTGAGGAGC
>CAZHIK010001563.1:0-925 GCA_964532635.1 uncultured Enterobacterales bacterium | reverse complement strand
GTTCATCCTGCTGGTGCCCTTCGTCCCCACCGAAAAGGACAACATGATCTCGTGGATGGCCGCGCGCTGCGACCCCGAGGTCTACGGCCGCTTGCTGCTGTACCAGTTCCCCAAGCAGAAGCTCATCTACGGCCCCATGCAGATCGAGGCTCGCATCGATCAGGATCCGGCCATCTCCGAGATGATGACCCTGTGGAGCCAGGCGGGCAGCAAGGTGATCCGCGGCAACCTGCTGGTCATCCCCATCGGCGACTCCCTGATGTACGTGGAGCCGGTCTACCTCCAGGCCGAGTCCAGCAGGCTACCGGAGCTCAAGCGGGTCATCGTGTCCTACGAGAACCACATCGCCATGGAGAACACCCTCGAGCGGGCTCTGCGCCAGGTGTTCGCACCGGGCGCCGGTACAGCGCGCAGCGATCAGGAAGACTTGCTGCGGGCGGATGGCGACATTGCCGGGGACCAGCACATCCCCATGGTCACCCCTGAGGGCTGGGTCGATCTGGCCCACGACGCCAGCGCCTGGTTCGAGCAGGCCCGTCAGCGCCAGGTCGATGGAGACTGGGCCGGCTACGGCGCAGCCCTCGAGTCCCTGGCCGAGTCCCTGGCCCGCCTCGAGCGCCTGGCCACCGAGCAAGGCGCCTCTGGAAACCTGGATGACAACGCCGCCGACGCCCCCCAGGAACCCAAGGAGGACGAAGCTGGGGTAGGATCGGACGTCTCCCCAGAAGGATAGGAGCCGTCCATGAGCGCCACGCTTCTCGCCGCGATCCTCCTCGCTGGCATGGCCTCGGCCCAGGACGATGCCACAGAGCCCGTCGCCGACGAGCCCACCGTGGATGATCCCGCCGTCGAGGATCCCGCCGCCGACGACGAGCCAGCCGAAGAACCGCCCGACGATGAAGCGGGCGGAGCCGAGCCCGCCTCG
>CAZHIK010001562.1:0-1789 GCA_964532635.1 uncultured Enterobacterales bacterium | reverse complement strand
GCTGGTGTCGTGCTTCAGACCCAGCACGGGGACGCCGGCCTTGACCTTGGGGGAGATATCGGCTCCGGACCACGAGACCTCGAGGCTCTCGGCGCCGATGGGTGAGAGCAGCTCTGCGTGGAGAGTCAACGCTCGGATAGCGGCCTCCGCGGTGGGCTCGTGGCGCTCGCCGCTACCCGGGCTGCGGAGGTCCACGCGGTAGCCCTGGGGCTCCCCAGCCCCGGTATCGGCCTCGACGGCGGCGACGATGTCGGCGATCTCGTCGGCGTGGTCGCTGGCGTAGGCCTTGCCGCCGGACAGCCCGAACTCCTCGTTGGTGAACAACACCACGCGCACCGTGCGTCGGGGCGTCACCGCCATGGAGGCCAGCAGCCGCCCCGCTTCCATGGCAGCCACACAGCCCGCGCCGTCGTCCTGGGCCCCCTGGCCCACGTCCCAGGAGTCGAGGTGGCAGCCAAGGATCACCACCTGCTCGGGATGTTCCCGGCCTCTAACCTCCCCGACGACGTTGTGGGAGGTGGCCTCACCGTCGCGATGGGCGCCCAACACCATGCGCACCCGAGGGGGCTCGCCCTCTTCGGCCAGGCGGCGCATCCAGGCCGAGTCCTCGATGGTGACCGCTACCGCGGGGATGTGGGGCACACCCTCTTCGTAGCGCATCCCCCCGGTGTGCGGGGTGCCCAGGCTGGTGGGGGTCGGCGAGCGCACCAGCGCGGCGAGGGCGCCCTGCTTCGCGGCTGCCGAGGCCCCGCGGCCCCGGTACTGCACAGCCTGACCGTAGTCGACCCAGGGATCGTCGAAGAGCACGATCTTGCCCACGGCCTCGTCCCCGCGCTCTTCGAGCTCGGAGAAGGAGCCCACCACCATCACCTCACCCTCGATCCCCTCGGGCCCGGTCCCGACGCTGCCCCCCAGGGTGAGGACCTCCAGGCGCCGGGGGAGCGGAGTCAACAGCTCGACCTGCTCTTCACCCCGGATCCAGACCGGCACAGGGACCGGCTCGAGGGTGACCTCGAGCCCATCGCCCTCCATCTCCCGTGCCCCCCAGGCCACAGCCTGCTCGAGGCCGGTGCTCCCGGCCAGGCGGTGACCGATGTGATCGCAGAGATGGGCCAGCTTGGTCCAGGCCTCGTCGCTGCTCAGGGCCTGACCCAGCAGGTCGGCTGCGCCCTCCTCCACGCTGGGTGGAGCGGGCTGGGTGCGGCGTCCCGCTTCGACGGGATTCACCAGCAGGGCGAGGGCCAGGGCCCGGATCACGTAGTCCCTCCCGGCAGGGGAAGGCCGGCCAGGGTGGCAGCCCTCTGGAAGACCGACAGGAACTGGTCCCAGTTCAGTCGGCCGGTGTTGGTGTTGTGGGGGCTCGGGTGGTAGCTGTCGATGAGTGTGACCGGCCCCAGGGTGTGCTCGTTGCCGTGGCCGAAGGGGTGGTCCTTGCGACGGAAGCCCAGGGTGTCCACCACCGCCTGATGGGACAGACCGCCCAGGCTGAGCAGCACGCGCAGGCCAGGAACCGCCAGCTCGGGGGCGAGCCAGCGCTCCCGGCAGGTGCGCGTCTCGACGCCGGTGGGCTTGTTCTTGGGGGGGACGCACTTGACGGCGTTGGTGATGCGCGCCCCGGTCAGGGCACCGCCCGCCTGCAAAGGATCGAGGCTGCCGGCCAGGCCGCAGCTGTGCAGCGCCCGGTACACCCAGCCCCCAGAGCGGTCACCACAGAACGGTCTGGCGGTGCGGTTGGCTCCACGGAAGCCAGGGGCCAGGCCCACGATGAGCAGTGGGGCGTCTGGATCGC
>CAZHIK010001561.1:0-1789 GCA_964532635.1 uncultured Enterobacterales bacterium | reverse complement strand
AGCATCGGCCCGGTCTACCTCACCGGACTGCTGGCCAGCCTGGTGGTGGGCGCGGCCTACCTGGGCGGCTTCATCTTCACCTTCTTCCTGCTCTGGATCCCGCTCATCATCCTGGCCCTGGGCTTCATGATGCACAAGTACCTGATCGTCGATCAGGAGCTCGGCCCCATCGAGTGCCTCAAGGAGAGCTGGCGCATCACCCACGGCGAGAAGATGGACCTCTTCCTGTGGGCCCTGGTGGTCTTCGGCATCAACCTCTGCGGATTCCTCTGCTGCATCGTCGGCCTGTTGATCACGGTCCCGGTCACCACCATCGGCACCACCTGGATCTACGACAACATGGTCGCCCGCAAGGGCCGCGCCGACGGCTCCGACGGCAGCCAGGGCGGCTACGGCGGCTACGACGACGGCGGCAGCTACGGCGACGGCAGCTATGACAAGCCGGCCCCCTCCTCCCGCTCCACCCGCGACGGCGACGCCCCGCTGATGAGCAAGGACTAGCGCGCAGAGCCGAACGTAGGGGCGGGGTTCATCCCCGCCCGCCAGATGTAGGGGCGGGGTTGACCCCCGCCCGCCAGATGTAGGGGCGGGGTTGATCCCCGCCCGCCAGATGTAGGGGCGGGGTTGACCCCCGCCCGCCAGATGTAGGGGCGGGGTTGACCCCCGCCCGCCGCTATCACAGCTGATCGATGCGCTGCTCGAGATACTCCGCCCAGCGGGGGTCGGGGTCCAGGCCCTGGGCGCGCTCGAGGGTGGCGCGGGCCGCGGCGGGATCGGTGGGGGCCTGGCAGTTGGCCAGACTGACCAGCTTGGAGACCGTGGGCTGCTCGACCGCCAGCTGCTCGAGCCAAGGCTTGGCCTCGTCGCAGCCACCGGTGCTCAGGGCCAGATCCGCGGTGATGTCGAGCACGTGGTCTCGGTGGATGGCGTTGTCGGCCTGCAGATAGCGCTGGGCCTGCTCGTAGGCCTCGAGCTCGCGGTCGAGCTCGCTCAGGGCACCGACGCGCACCCGCAGCAGCTCGTTGGCCACGTGGTCAGAGTCGCTGGAGTAGCCCATGCCGCGATCGACGGCGGAGAGGACCTGGTCCTGACCGCTTCCACGGTTCTGGAGCTCGAGGGCCCTCGCGAGCATCCCGTGGGCGGAGGTGGGCAGGCAGAGGGTCTGCTGACCGGCGCTCAACAACGAAGTGTCGCCGTCGTGGCAGCTGACACGCACCCTGCCGTGCTCGACCAGCACGTGGGTGCCCAGCGCGTCGCGGGTGACGTCGAAGGCGGTACCGACCACCAGGACCTCGGCCTCGGCCGTGGCCACCACCAGCTCGATGCCCTGCTCGGGCTCGACGTCCACGTGGACCGTGCCCGACTCCCAGACGATGCGGGGGGCCTGCCGGGTGCCCTCAAGGCTTCCCGCGCCATGGTAGGCCAGGGCCACCTCGGGGCTGGGCGACAGCTCGCTGCGGTCGGCCTCGGAGTTCAGCTGGGCCTGCACCGGCTGTAGGCCGGGATCGGGCATGGCCACCACCACGGTGAGGCCAGCGGCGGCCGCAGCCAGGGCCACGCCACCGTAGACCCAAGGGCGACGGGCAGCGGTAGGCTGCCGACCGGCCAGGCGGGAGCGCACGCGAGCTTCGGCGCCCGGAGCCACCCCGGGCAGGTGCTGCAGCACGGCCCGACTGACGTCGGCGTCGGTGGCTTCCTGCCCCAGCCGATCCCGCACGCGCTCGATGGAGCGCTCACTGGGCGCGGTCTCGCGCAGGAAGCGGGCGAAGATCTCACGGAAGGGCTTCAT
>CAZHIK010001560.1:0-1798 GCA_964532635.1 uncultured Enterobacterales bacterium | reverse complement strand
GGGTGGGCAGCCAGGGTGGAGGGCGCTTCGGGGGCTGGTCCTGCGGTGGCGGGATGGGGACCTCGGGGCTCACTCGGGTCGCGGGGGCGGTGGCCCGCTGGGAGGCTTACCACGTGGACGCGGACCCTGGCGGGGTCCGGTGGGCCTGCGGGTCAGCTCCTCGATGTCACGCGACACCAGCTGCGTGGGCCCCAGGTCCCAGACCCGGAGCACGCCGTCGGAGATGGCGGGCTCGCCCAGCCGCTTGGTGGTCCGGGCCTCGAGGCGTTCGTCGCTGTTCTGGAGCAGGACGTAGCGTACGCCCATGGCGCGCAGGGCAGCGGGGGCATCCGCCGCCGACAGGGCCTCCTGCCACAGGGGGCGCAGCCTGGACTGCTCCCCGGGGAGGAACATACGGGGCAGGGCTGTGGTGGGGCGGCCGTGGATGGCGGCCAGCAGCAGGGCGTGCTGCGAGGGCACCAGCCCACCGCCGTAGGGCAGGTCCAGCACCGCGCCATCGTCGCCCTGGATGTCCGTCAGTGCGTGCGCCCCGGGGATGGGCGCCGCCTCGAGGGGCCACGGGCCGCTGGCCCGCACGCCGTCGCCCAGCTGGAGCAGCAGGAGCAGCCAGGCCAGCCGCGGTCGGCGGGCACACTCCACCACCAGCCACAGCGCGAGCCCCAGGGACCCCAGCACCGCCAGCCGGTAGAACATGCCCCCGGAGGCCAGGGGGTAGCGCAGCTTGGTGAGCACCAAGGCCGGGAGCGGAACGGTCCACAGGGTCTCGTTCGGGTAGAGCCAGGGCCCCAGGGCAAGCGCCGCCCCCGCCACCAGCAGCGCCAGCGCGGCCCGGCGTCCAGGACGCCCGTCCCGCTGTCGCCAGGCCAGGATGGCCAGTGCGACCACCAGCACGCTGCCCAGGTAGGCGACGTGTCGGGTGTCCCAGGGATGGTCGAAGGCGGGGGGGATGCCCGCCAGCAGGTCCACGAGGGATGCGCTGGGGTGAGGGGTGGGCAGGGAGACCTGCCGCCCGGCGGACATGGCCGGCATGTACAGCGAGGTCGTGACGTTGCTGTGGATGTCGCGGAAGTACAGCGCCACCGGCACCAGCCCCGCGGCTACTGCGGCACCACAGGCCAGGGGCCGCAGCAGGCGTCGGCGCCGTACCATGTCCACCGCCAGCAGCCCGATGGTGAGCAGGGGCAGGGTCAGCCCGAAGTAGGGGGAGGTGAAGCCGGTCACCAGCGCCAGCCCTGCAGCCACCGCTGCCCAGGACCAGCCCTGCTCCTGGCAGCGTGCGTGGTCCAGGGCCCACAGGAACAGAGGGATCAGGCCGATGCAGAGCTTGGGCAGCTCACCGCTGCTGAAGGTGCCCAGGGCGAAGGGGCACAGCCCGAAGGCCACACAGCCGGCGGCGATGGCCCAGGGCCCAGCCTTGCTCCAGCGCCCGAGCAGGGGCCAGGCGGCCAGGCTGGACAACGGCAGCGCGAGAAGCTCGAGCAGGTGGAAGGTGGCGATGGGGCCCAGCAGCGGTCGCAAGGGCAGCGATGCAAGCAGGGGCAGCCAGCCGATGAAGCGGGCGCCGCGCTCCCAGGGGTAGCCGGCCCGCAGGGTGCTGTGGAGACTCTCACCCTCGGTGATCACCCGCCAAAGGTGTTCGCCGAGCCATGCATGGCTGGCCCCGAAGAGGGAGGGGTTCCAGGTGGTGCCCAGCCTCATGGGCAACGGCCAGCAGATGGCACATACCACCACCAGCGGAAGCAGGAACGCCGCGAGGAGGGGCAGCCAGGGTCGGGTGGGCTCGGTGTCGGTCCGCATC
>CAZHIK010001559.1:0-1809 GCA_964532635.1 uncultured Enterobacterales bacterium | reverse complement strand
CGAAGACAACGGCGGTGGTCATCGCGTCAGTGAACGGCGCCACCGTTGGCTCCAGCAGGGTCAGGAAGCGCAGCCCGAGCCGCCCGGTGAGCAGCTCTCTGGCCAGCCGGCCGTAGCCCACGTCCAGCCACTCCGAAGCCGTCACGAAGCAGCCCAGGTCCCCTGGGGCGCTGACACGGGCCGCCGCCAGAAGGAAGAGCACGTGAAGGCCCGCAAGGCCCGAGACCTCGAGGCCGAGCTCGCGGGCGCAGCGCTGGGCCCAGGCCTTGGTGTCAGCGTCGAGGCCGTGGTGACGCAGGTAGGGCGGATTGCCCACAAACGCAGTGGGGCCGTCGATGGGCTCGAGCTCGAGTCGCAGGAAGTCCTCGCAGCGGGTCTCTGCGGGCGCGAGGCCGCCAGCGATGAGGTGGGCGCGGGTCATGGCTACCGCCAGTGGTTCCCTGTCCGCAGCGATGACGGAGCCCTCGAAGCCCGCCCGGCGCAGGGCGACCGAGAAGCGCCCGGAGCCGCAGCCACAGTCCACGACCCTGGCGGGCTTTTCGGCCAGCACCCAGCCCACCATGGCCTCCACCATGGCGGGGGGGGTGTAGAAGGCGCCGTCGAGACGCCGCACCCTGGGGGAGCGCAGCTGGCAGAAGGCGTCGCCCAGGGGATCCTCACCCCGCGCGATGGCCTCGCGCACTCCGGGCGGGCCGGCACGACCGGACGACAGAGCCCTGCAGGCATCGAGCAGGTCGGGTTCGCTCTGGGGGGGCCAGGACATGGTGCCCTCGCGGAAGTTCGAATTCCGCTATCATCCTTGCGCTCCCCTCGTGCGCATCGCAAGACCAACGGTCCGACACATCATGACACATCGATCCCCTGGACAGCCCGACAGCTACGACGATGCCTACGGCAAGCACTCTGCACTGTTCGGCTCGGAACCCTCGCCGCTGCTGGCGGCGCAATGGCGGCGCATCCCCCCCGGAGCCACGGTGCTCGATCTGGGCTGCGGCCAGGGACGCAACAGCTTCTTCCTGGCACGGAAGGGCTTCTCGGTGCACGCCCTGGATCCTTCGCCCACTGCCACAGCCTCGGTCCGCGAGGTTTCCGAGACCGAGGCTCTACCGATAGAGCCTCTGTCGGGGAGCTTCTCCGAGCACCGAGCGGATGACGGGACCTACGATGCAGTGCTGCTCTTCGGCATCGTGCAGGTACTCGACAGGCCGCAGCTGGCCGAGCTGGCCCGATGTATCGGGCGATGGCTCACTCCCGAGGGCCGCCTGTTCGTCACCGCCTTCACCACGCTGGACCCCTGCATGCCCGCAGGCATCGCGAGAGCGGAGTCCATCGGCCCCGGCAGCTGGCGCCGTTCGGATGGCTCGGTGCGCACCTGGCTGCAGCCAGGAGAGCTTCCAGCACTGTTCCCCCAGCTCCGGGTGCTCCACCTGCAGGAGAACCTCGGCCCCTGGCACCGCCACGGAGACGGCGAGCTGGAGCGACACCACGTGGTGGCGGCGGTGTTGGAAAACGGTGGAGCCGAGGATGGGATTTGAACCCACGGCCTGCTGATTACGAATCAGCTGCTCTACCCCTGAGCTACCTCGGCCCACGATGTCGCCGCGTTCTAGCCGCCGGGGCACCCCACGTCAACAGCGGAGCAGACTCCTGCCCGATCGCAGCGACCCTCACCACCCTGAGGGATGTCAGCCTCGGTTCCAGGGCCTCCGGGTTAGGCAGCTTGCCCCAAACCTCCTCCCCTACCCTACGCTCCAGACGAGGCATCCATGACCACCAAGCAGCGCATCGAGGAGCTCGACCAGCTCCGGG
>CAZHIK010001558.1:0-1812 GCA_964532635.1 uncultured Enterobacterales bacterium | reverse complement strand
GTTGCCTGTGAGCCAAGTTCGCACGTCGAGCTGCAGCACCAGGCTGTCGGTCTCGACGGCATCGACGGGATCGATGAGCCGCAGGACAGGCTGGCTGGTTTCGATGCTTCCCTCCTCGTCGTAGCTGTGCAGCCGATCGAGTACGAGCAGGCCTTCGGCGCCTGCCACCGCCGGTTTGGCGCCGGCGTTCCCTGGCTGCAGCCCGTGGTCATCGACACCGTCGATCTCCCAGGACTCCGTGCTGGCCTCGAAGATCCCCAGGTCATCAACACTGTCCCACTGGCTGTACAGCAGCTCGTGCACCAGCCGGTAGGCTTCGTCCACAGCGACATCGTCACAGCGCTCCTCGAGCTGGCGCCAGAGGGGGGGGAGCGTGGGCCCCTCGGCACAGATGTCAGCGAAGGCCTCCTGGGTGCGCATGGTGTCGTTCCTGTAGATCTCCTCGTTCAGGTCCAGGGTGTGGGGCTCCAGCGCATCGGCCTGGTCCTGGCTCAGCCAGCCCTCCTCGTGGTCCACGGCGTGGCACAGTTCGTGGATGGTGGTGTCGTGCATCCTCTCGGGACTCGGCCTGTGCCTGACGCGGATGTTGTGGGCGGGGTACACGTACTCGCCGTCGAGGGTCTGCCCCCGCTGCTTCGGTTCCTCCACCACCCTGACCCTGTCCACGCAGGTCTGCTCGCGCCCGGTCCAGCCGGCGAAGGTGTCGAGGGCATCCCGGATCGCCTCGACGCCCTCGCCATCGTCCAGCCCCGTCGAGTCCACGATGACCACCTCGTCCCACCCGTGGCAGGGATCGCAGCCAGCGGCCAGGACGGCGCTCGCCAACAGTACGAGGCGCGTCACTCGAGATCGCCTATCTGCAACCGCATCAAGCTCAGCGCCCCCAGCCCCCCGTCCTCCAGCCCCGGCCGCCAGACCATCCAGTAGTCGCCGTCCCACACCACGCCGTCCAGGTAGTAGCGCATGGTGTGGCAGTCCGCGCTGGGGGCGCTGAAGCTGTTGGTGGTGGGGTGGTAGCGCAGGGGGAAGAGCTTGTTGGCGTTGCCGCCCACCGGCACCCACGGGGAGGCCAGGACGGTGCCGTCGGGCAGGCGGTGCACGCTGAAGCTGTGGGTGGACGCGCCCTCGAGGCCCATGGGGGCGGTCCACTCGACCTCGCCTTCCAGATCGAGGCTCATCAGCTCCGGCCCCTGTGCCCCCCAGAACACCGCCAGCGCGCCGTCCTGGTTGGCCTCGATGGCCTGGAAGTAGGAGATCTCCAGCGCCTCGTCCTCGAAGTCCAGCTCGGTCCAGCCGTTGTCGCCCATGGTGGCGACCGCAGGAGAAGGCCACCCGCCTTCATCGATTGATCCGATGAGCTGCCCCTCGTGCTCGAAGCCCTCGAGGCCACCCCCCTCGACGATGGGCGGCAGGCTCACGGCCTCCAACTCCAGCGGATCGCTGTGGATGCGCCAGGCCGAGCCGGGGTCGAAGCGGTCCACCAGCAGGGGTTCGGTGGTCGAGCCCAGCAGCGCGTGCCGGGCCGAGGTCGGGTTTCCTCGGGCGTTGGTCAGCGCCTCGTCGAAGGGCTCCAGCTCCAGGCTCTCCACCACGGTGGCCCCCGTGGGATCGATACGACGCAGCACAGGCTGGTAGCTCTCGAACACACCGTCGGCGTCGTAGTCGTACCGGGTGTCGAGCATGAACACGCCTTCGGCGCCGGTGACCAGCACCCCCCATTGCCAGCCCTCGAAGCCTTCGTTGTCCTCGACGCCCGACAGCTCCCAGCTCTCGTAGCTCCCATCGAAGCTGCCCAGCTCCACGCTGCGATCC
>CAZHIK010001557.1:0-1823 GCA_964532635.1 uncultured Enterobacterales bacterium | reverse complement strand
GTTCTACCTGCGTCCGGAAGACGGGCGGATGCTCTACTTCCCCCACGACCTCGACTACTTCTCGAGCTACTCGATGGCGGTGGTGGGCAACAGCGACCTGCAGCAGTTGCTCGAGGAGCCCAGCTGGGAGCGCTCCTACTACGGTCACCTCCAGGACATCATCCAGCGGGCCTACAGCACCGACTACCTGGGGCCCTTTTGCGAACAGCTGGGGGAGCTGCTGCCCGACCAGGACTTCGCCAGCCACTGCTCGTTCATCGACCAGCGGGCCGACTGGGTGATGTACGACTCCAGCGACGCGGTGATGGCCCGCTACCCCAGCGTGGACTTCCGGATCACCACTGGCGGGGGCGCGGACCTCGAGGTCAGCACCACGGAGGTCACCCTGGAGGGCACCGCCTGGATCGATGTGCGCGCGATCCAGCTCGAGGGCGACGAGGAACCCCTCGAGCATCGCTGGCTCGACGGTGGGACCTGGGAGGTGACCGTGCCCCTCGAGGCTGGAGCCAACGAGCTGACCCTCGATGCTCTGGACCTCCACGGTGAGCTGGTGGGCACCGACTCCATCCTCGTGACCTCCAACACCGGCCGCTGATCCCGGCAGCGCGAGCGGCTCCATGACCACCCTCCTCGCCGAGCTTCGCGCCACCGCTCGCCTGGCCGCCCCGCTGGTGGTGGGGCAGGTCGCGCTGATGACCCTGAACGTCGTGGATCTGGCCATGGCCGGGCGGCTGGGGGCCGAGCCCATGGCGGCGTTGGCGGTGTCCACCACCCTGTTCTACTCGGTGATCGTGGTGGCCCAGGGGCTGGTGATGGGGCTCGATCCCTTCGTGAGCCAGGCCTACGGTGCAGGGGAACACCGCCGCTGTGGCCTGTGGCTGCTGCGTGGCCTGGCGGTGGGGGCCGCGGCCACGGTGCCGGTGGTGCTGGTGCTGGCCTTCGCCGGCGGGCCCCTGCTGCGGCTGCTGCATCAGCCTCCCGAGCTGATCCCCACCGCGGAGCTGTACCTGCGGGCCCTGTGCCCGGGCATCCTCTTTCGCCTGCTGTACGTGGCCTGCCGCCAGGTGCTGCAGGCCCAGGGGCGGGTGGCCCTGCCGGTCACCGTGGCGCTGCTGGCCAACGGGGTGAACGCGGCGGCGGACTACGCGCTGATCCACGGCGCTTGGGGGATGCCCGCCATGGGCGTGGTGGGTGTGGGGCTGGCCACCTCGGTCTGCGACGCCTTCATGGGCCTGACACTGCTGGGAGCCGTCCTGGCCGGGCCCTTCCTGCGGGGCCACGGGCGCTGGCGGGCGGCGGAGGTGCTCGACCCGGCGGCGCTGCGCCGCTTCTTCCGAGTCTCGCTGCCCCTGGCCTTGCGAACCGGGTTCGAGGGCTGGGGCTTCGTGTTCTCCTCGCTGATGGCCGGCTGGCTCGGGGCGGTGGTGGTGGCCGGCCACCAGGTGGCCCTCAACCTCGCGGCGGTGGTCTACATGATCCCCTTGGGGCTCTCCAGCGCGGTGGTCGTGCGGGTGGGCCAGGCCGTGGGCCGCGGGGATCGTCCCGGGCTGGGGCGCGCCGTTGGCGGGGGGCTGGGGCTGGGCGCCGTCATCGCGATGGTGACCGCCACCGTGTTCACGCTGCTGCCCGCGCCCCTGGCCGGGATCTACACCGACGACGGCGTGGTGCTGGCCCTGGCGGTCTCCCTGCTGCCCTTGGCGGCGGCCTTCCAGCTGTTCGATGCCCTGCAGGTGGTAGGGCTGGGCGTGCTGCGAGGCCTGGGGGACACCCGCTTCCCAACCCTGGCGTCCCTGCTGGGCTTCTGGGTGCTGGGGCTCCCCATC
>CAZHIK010001556.1:0-1824 GCA_964532635.1 uncultured Enterobacterales bacterium | reverse complement strand
GGCGCATCCTGCTGCAGTTCGTGGTCCGTGACACCGGCATCGGCATCGATGCAGACAAGATCACCACCCTCTTCGAGGCCTTCACCCAAGCCGACAGCTCCACGACCCGTCGCTACGGCGGCACGGGCCTGGGGCTCTCGATCTGCCGTCACCTCGTGGAGATGATGGGGGGCCGCATCGGGGTCGAGAGCGAGCTGGGCGAGGGAAGCCGCTTCCACTTCACCGCGGCCTTCGATCTCGAGGAACCCGAGGCCATCAACACCCTGAACGCGCCCCGCACACTGCGGGGTCTGCGCCTGCTGGTGGCCGACGACCACGAGCCGTCGCGCACCTACATCTCCGAGCTGCTGAGGCGCTGTGGCTTCCGGGTCCTCGCCGTCGCCGACGGTGAGCAGGCCCTGGCCGCGCTCCGGGACGAGGATGAACACGACCCCTTCGCCCTGGCGGTGCTCGACTGGAAGATGCCCGGCATCGACGGGATCGAGGCCACCCGACGCATCGGCGGCGACACGGCCTACCCGGACGTGCCGGTGGTGATGCTGACCGCGTACGGGCGCGACGACATCCGCTGGCAGGCCGAGCGGCTGGGGGTGCGCGGCTTCCTGCTCAAGCCCGTCAAGCCATCGCTGCTGTTCGACACCATCGTGGGGATCCTGGGCCAGGAGGTGGCGGTAGCGCCCACCGGCAGAGCCCCCCGCAGCCAGACTCCCCAGATCTCGGCCCGGGTATTGCTCGTGGAGGACAATCCCATCAACCAGCTGGTCGCCAAGGAACTGCTGGAGGACGCGGGCGCCAGCGTCCAGGTGGTGGACGACGGTGAGCAGGCAGTGCTGGCCGTGGCCTCGTCCAGCTACGACCTGGTGCTGATGGACGTGCAGATGCCGGTGATGGACGGCCTCGAGGCCACCCGCTGCATCCGCGCGGGCGACGGGCTTCCAGACGGGCGCGGGGGTCCGCTGCCCCTGGCCCTGCGCCGCATCCCCATCGTGGCCATGACCGCCCACGCGCGCCCCGAGGATCGCGAGGAGTGCTTGGGCGCGGGCATGGACGACTACCTGAGCAAGCCCATCGACGCCGAGAAGCTCGTGACCACCGTGGCACGCTGGACGGGGAACCTGCGACAGCGACGGGAGCCAGTGGCCCCTACCCCCAGCTCCGAACCAGCCCTGGACCTGCTCCGCTCGCCCGACAGTCCGGTGCACCTCGACTCGGCCCTGGCACGCCTGGGCGGACGCAAGGCGCTGCTGTGGCGCACCCTGCGCGACTTCGCCCGCGACTACCGTGGCGTCACTCAGCAGCTGCGGGCTCAGGTCGCCAAGGACGAACTGGCGGCGGCAAGGCGCACGGCCCACACAGTCAAGGGTCTGGCCGGCATGATCTCCGCAAACGCCCTGCAGATGGCGGCCCTCGAGCTCGAGACCGCACTCACAACAGGCGACATCGCGGGCTTCGAGGCCTGTGCGCAAACCTTCGAGCGCGAAAACCACCACCTGATCTCGGCTCTGGACGTGGCCTTCGAGCTCGAGACGAAAGAACCGGTCGAGCAGGAGGCCAACCCGGTGCCGTCCCCTGCGGCCGAGGTGGGCGAGCGACTCGCCACCGTACGCACCGCGGTGGACAAGCGCAGCTTCGTCGCCCGCGCCACGGTCGAGGCACTGCGTGCGGCCCTGGGAGGCTACGGGCCCCCAGCCCTCGAGCAGCTCGAACAAGCCTTGGATCGTTTCGACTTCCCGCTGGCGCGCCGGGCCATGGACCAGCTGATCACCGAGCTCGATACGGGGGAGGCACTATGAGCGCCCAGGTCCGGCAGCCCGTCGTGTTGGT
>CAZHIK010001555.1:0-1825 GCA_964532635.1 uncultured Enterobacterales bacterium | reverse complement strand
ATGTAGGGGCGGGGTTTACCCCCGCCCGCCCCGACTCCGGTAGGAAAAACCCAGAAGATCGGGATGGGAACACTCCCCGCCGCCCCGGCCGTCGCCCCAACCGCCCCGGTCGCCGTCGCCGAAAGCCATTTTCCCGTCAGCGTCAAGGCCACCGACAGGTCCAAGGGGGTGTTCCGCTTCGACGCGGTCAAGGTGGTCGTCGGGGACTTGGACGAGCAGGAGCGCCAGCAGCTGCGGGGGGAGCTGCAGGAGCTGCACGAGGCGTTGGGGTGACGAATCGAGCTTCGAAAGCTCGACGTTCGGTGCGCCTCGAGGAGCTTCCCGATGGCGGCAGGGGCAGTTCAGGCCCGTCCTTCCTACGCTATGATGCCATTCGAGGTTCCAACCGTCGGGAGACCCGGGAAGGAGGGAAGACATGCGACAACTCACGGCCATCGCGCTCACGCTCGCGGTCTCCACACTGGCCCTCGCGGCCTGCGGCGAGCCCAAAGTCGACGACACCGGGCCTCCGGACACCGATGACACCATCGGCACGACAGACACCGGCGACACCCAGGAACCCGAGCCCGGTCCCCCCTGCGCAGGGGGCATCTGGGGCCACATCACCGATCCCGACAACGCCATCCACGTTCGGAGAGACGGCGACGACGACGATGGCGATGGCAGCGCGTCCAACCCGCTGGACAGCGTCCAGGCTGCGCTGGACCTCATCGCAAGCGACGGCACCCTCACGCGTATCGCCATCGGCCCCGGAGAGTTCCAAGGAAACGACGCCCTGTCTGCCGGCTACCACGACGGCGTGGTCATCCAGGGCTGCTCCGTCGCTGAGACCATCCTGGAGGGCCGAGTCAGCGACCAGTCCGTGCTCGCGGTCTCCGCAGCCTCCGACGTCACCATCGAAGGCTTGAGCGTCCGTGGTGGAACGAATGGCGTCATGTTGTGGTCCGGGGCTGCCGCCACGCTGCGCGAGGTCTCCGTCACCGATTCCTACCGATCCGGGATCTCCATCGGCGGCAACGACACCACCATCACGCTCGACACCGTCGAGGTCCACTCACCCCGGACGTTCTCCGACGGCTCCGCTGGCTATGGACTGCTCATCCAGCAGGGCGCGGCGGTCGACATGACAGCCGGCGGCATCTATTTCGCCAGCCTTGCTGGCATCCTCATCGAGGACAGCGCAGAGGTGAGCCTGTCGGGGGTCACGGTGCAGGACACGCTGCCGAGCAGCACGGGGGCCCTCGGGCGCGGAATCGTCATCCTGAACTACACGGAGATCGTCACCATCGACGACGTCACGCTCACGGCCAACACCGACGCGGGGATCTACTCCTCCACCACGTTCCAGCTCACGATCACCGACAGCGTGGTGGAGGGCACCGCCGCCGGGACTATCGCCGACAGCGGCGACACCACCGGCGACGGCATCGTGGTCTCCCAGGGCGACCAGACCATGAATCCCGCGGACTTCACGGCGATCATCGACGGCAACACCGTGACCGACAGCGCGCGCGCCGGCATCGTCCTCGATGCCGTGACCGCCTCGGTCTCGGACAACACCCTGACCGACAACGGCTACGACCAAGGCGGGATCTCCATCGTCTCCCAGAACGGTGCCCTGGTCTCCGGCAGCGATGATGTGGTCGAGCTCGACGAACCCCTGTCGCTCGAGCACGGCTCGTAGGCTCCAGAACCTTCCCCCCCACGGAAGCGACCGCGCGCTGGCCATCATCGCCTACGAGCAGGCGGGATGGTCGGGAGTCGAGGTCACGTATCCACTCGGTCAACACAGGCTTGCACGTAGCCCGCAGCCGGGTTGAAGCCC
>CAZHIK010001554.1:0-1828 GCA_964532635.1 uncultured Enterobacterales bacterium | reverse complement strand
GGCCGGCGAGTTTGCTGTGGGTACCCGGAGCGCGCTGCTGGTGGAGGTCGACAGCCGCCACAGCTTGGACAGCTTCCTGCGGGCGGGGGGCGAGAATCCCGCGGTGCTGCTGGCGGGGGGGCGCCGCTGCTTGCGAAAGGGCTTCTGCCTGGGGGCCGCCCTTGGCACCGCCCTGAGCCACGGCTACGGGGCCTCGGCCCTGCGGGGGCAGCTGACCCTCACGCCAGCTCCCAAGACCGAAGCGGTGGATTTGATCGAGACCGTGGCGGTGCCCCCGGCCCCGACGGCCGTGGTGGGTCGTCTGTCACCACCTCCCGCCGAGCCTTCCGGCTGGCAGCCTGGGGTGCTGGCCATGGTCCAGTACGGTCGGATCGTCATCCGGGAGCCGATCCAGTTCGAGCAGGGTACGGCCGTGATCCTGCCCCCGTCCCTCCCTACGCTCGATGCGGTGGCGGAGCTCATCAACGAGTACCCGGAGATCGCCCACCTGGTGGTGGAGGGCCACGCCAGCGAGGAGGGGGGCACGGCCTTCAACTACCGCTTGTCCGTAGAGCGGGCCCAGGCGGTCTTCGAGGCCCTCATCGACGCCTGTGTGCGTCCCGGGCGGATCAGCTACCGGGGGCTGGGTGAGCTGTACCCCGATCCGGGCCTGGCGGAGGCGGAGCTGGCAGCACAGCGACGGGTGGCCTTCATCATCGCCAGCATAGGTCCTATGCCCGATGGCTCTGAACCCCGGCCGGTGGTGCTT
Source organism: uncultured Enterobacterales bacterium (assembly GCA_964532635.1). Taxonomy (GTDB): domain Bacteria; phylum Myxococcota_A; class UBA796; order UBA796; family JAFGLY01; genus CALDOK01. The sequence goes on along the minus strand of CAZHIK010001554.1, from coordinate 1,080 downwards.
CCCTGGAGCGGACTGGAGCGGGATGCGCCCACGCTCGGCGGGGCCCGGCTCGGTCGCGACGGCCACCCCCTGCTCGAGACCGAGCCGGTGGTGCCGCAAGAGGATGCGGGGCCCGCGCCCGAGTACTTCCTCGAGGATCTGGACGGCGCCGAAGAGTTGGAAGAGGAGGAGCAGCCATGATCCCCGCGTTCTGGGTCGCGCTCGCCTTCTCATCGCCCCGCGCCGAGGAGTGCTTCACTACACTCACCCAGGATCTGAACTGCAACTTCATCGACGTGCTCGACGAGCCGGCGGTGGACACCAGCGATCCGGTCTGCGCGGCGGCGGTGGACGAGTACGGCCTGCCCTACGTCAGCGGCGACTACTACCACGACTACGCCTCCTTCGGCTGTGCCCTGGCTGTGGGGGGGAGCCTGGACAAGGACGGGGACGGCTTCGGCTGGGGAGTCATCGAGATCCTCGGCAGTGACGGCCTGCCCGACCGCACCGTGGTGCTGGACTGCGACAACTGCGAGGCGGTCGACAATCCCGTCCAGGAGGATCTGGACTGCGACGACGTCGGAGATGTCTGCGACAACTGCCCCGAGGACGACAACGCCAACCAGGCTGACGAAGACCTCGATGGGGTGGGCACGGTCTGCGACATCTGCCCGAGCGATTCCGATCCAGAGCAGCTGGAGAGCGACGGCGACAGCGTGGGTGATGCCTGCGACAACTGTCCGGAGGACCCCAACACCGACCAACAGGACGCCGATGGCGACGAGGTGGGCGACGTCTGCGACAACTGCCTCGACGACTCCAACGCCGACCAGGAGGACGTGGACTGGGACGGCGTGGGTGACGTGTGCGATATCTGCCCTGACTACGCCGATCCCGATCAGGAAGACCGCGACGGCGATGGTGTCGGCGATGTCTGCGATATCTGCCCCGACAGAGTCGATCCCGGGCAGTTTGACCGCGACGACGACCGTATCGGCGATGCCTGCGATCTGTGCCCCGAGGTCGCGGATCCCGAACAGGCCGACGGCGACGGCGACGGGTTCGGCGACGCCTGCGATATCTGCCCGGAGGACCCGGATC
>CAZHIK010001553.1:0-1829 GCA_964532635.1 uncultured Enterobacterales bacterium | reverse complement strand
GCATCCGGCCCCTCGAGGGACAGCTGCGCCGAGTCCAATCCAGCGTCCGCCAGGGCCCGCACCCGCTCCTCACCCAGCAGCCAGCCGTTCGAGATGAGGTTGGTCTTCATGCCGAGGCCACGGGCGTGGGCCACCAGGGGTATGAGCGCGGAGCTGAGGGTCGGCTCGCCGCCGGTGAAGGACACGGAAGGGCAGCGGGCGTCTCGGTGGATGATCTCGAGCACCCGACGAAAGCCAGCGAGGTCAAGGGTGCGGGCCTCGTCCCAGCCTGGGGGCAGGCCGCCGGCCGAGCAGCCCGCGTAGCAGAACGCACACGCCAGGTTGCAGCGGTAGGTCAGCGCGAGCTCGCTCAGGACAGGCAGGCGACAGAAGTCGGCCCGGAAGGGCTCGTGCACCACCGCTCGGCGCCCCCTCCCCTCCCCCAGCCGACCCCGTAGCAGGTCCTGTAGATCGGCGAAGAACCAGTGCAGCTCTCGCCGACGCTGGGGACCGTCCCCCTCACGCCCGAGCACCTCGGCCACGCTCGAGCCCTCGTCCAGCATGGCGGCCAGCACCCGCAGAGCGGTGGCGTTGAGCTTGTACGGTCGGTTGGGCACCAGGATGAGCAGCTCGTCCTCGGGGCGCACCACGACGTGACCCCGCAGGTTGGCCACCAGCTCATCGGCCCAGCGCAGGTCCACCGGGTGGGGCTGCTCCGGCCCCAGCTCCACCAGGATGGGCGCGTCGGGGGCGAGCCCCCGCCCACGCCCCCCTCTCCTCGACCAAGGCCAGCGCTTCAAGGCTGCCTCAACGGCTGTCGCGGCGGGCCCGCTCTGCGACCTCGAGGGCCCTGGACACCAGCAGCGCCACGCTGGCTTCGCCGGTGTGCCAGCCGCCGCGGCGATCAGCGTACTGGCGTACCACCAGGTAGCTCACGTCATCGCCTTCACCGTGCTCCTCCACGACCTTGGGAGGTGCGCCGCCGGGCACATCGATGCGGAAGCCGGTCTTGCCCAGCACCACGCAGTACACGTAGGGGTAGTTCTTGCCCTGCACGCTGTTGAGGCAGCACTGCACCTGGACCCCGATGAAGCCGTCGTCGCCTTCGGTCTTGGGCCGCAACATGATGCGGGCGTCGACGGGGTAGCGACCGCGCGCGCCCTCCATCAGGCCCAGCAGAGGCACCACGTCGTATCGATCCGGCTGGGACTCTTCGACCATCGCGCCCACGGGCGCGAGGGCCTTGGCCTTGATGATGAGCTGGTTGGGGTGCCAGGGGGCCTTGGTGCCGTTGATGAACAAGGGCAGCCACAGCGCCGCGCACGCCATGCAGTAGGGTAGCCAGGCCATGCCGTCGAAGAGGACCACGCCCGCCGTGAACACCACGAAGCCCACGACGGAAAGCAGCACCAGGGTGACGATCACCAGGGGACTGGTGATGTCCCAGAAGGACTGGTCCCAGCGGCGTCCCTTGGTGATGCGCTCCTGGATGTGCTCGTGCCAGTCGGGATCCGCGGGCGCCCAGACGGGATCATCGAGCGGGTCGACCGGTGCAGGGGCCAGCTTCTGGCGCTTCACCCACAGGGGCAGCTGGCCGAGCAGGATCAAACCCAGCCCGAGGGGCAGGCAGGCCCCCGCCAGGCTCAGCCAGAAGCCCACGACGAACAGGACGGCGGCGACGAGGTAGCGTAGGCCGAAGCGTCCTTCACCGATGAGGAAGACCAGGTAGCTGCGCTCGTTCTTGTCGGGGAAGAGGTACATCAGTGGGACCCTCCCGAGACACATGCCGAGTGGCAGGCCGAGTGACAGGCCGAGTGACAGGCCGAGTGACAGGCCGAGTGACAGGCCGC
>CAZHIK010001552.1:0-1831 GCA_964532635.1 uncultured Enterobacterales bacterium | reverse complement strand
CCGGTCTCCGGCCTGCAGGGGCACGTCGGGAATCCGGCCGCTCATGATCTTTCGCACGTTGACCCTGATGCGCTGGTCACCGCGGAGGAGGGTGACCTTGCGGAGGTTGGCCGTGGGCAGCGCTCCCCCCGCCACGGCGATGCTGCGTGACACGGTGAGCCCATCGCGGAAGGTGATCTCACCGGGCTTGCCCACGCTCCCCATGACCGAGACCAGGCTTTGAGGCACGAAGACCACGTCGCCCGAGACGAGGGTGAAGGCCTCGCTGCCCTGGGCCAGCAGCTGCTCGTAGGACAGCACCATGGTCTCGCCGTCTTCCCCGCCCCGGGTGACCCTGACCTCGTTGACGCCTTCGGTGCTGACACCGCCGGCAGTGCTCAGGATCTGCAGCACGGTGGTGGGACCCTGCAGGAAGTACAGGCCGGGCTTGCCCACCGCTCCCTGCACCTGCACGGGCTGGCTGGCGAACTTGGCCACCGAGACCGTCACGTGTGGGTTGTTGAGGTAGCCGACCATCAGCCTTCGCCGCAGCAGATCACTGAGCCCAGACGTGGTGCGCCCCTCGACGTAGACCATTCCCAGCAGCGGGAAGTCCAGCTCTCCCGTCGAGGTGACGGGGTACTCATCGCTGAGGGAGTCCTCTCCGTAGACCTGGACCTCGATGACGTCTCCAGGGCCGATGCGGTACAGCGCGTCGTCCGGGTCGGAGGCGAGGGCCCCGGCGGGCCACAGCCACAGCAGCAACAAAAGCAGCAGATCGAACACGCGGTTCCTCATCGGCTCGCTCCTCGTCGGCTTGCTAACCCGCGCCTGGGGGGGCGGCGTCCTCTCTCGGTCTCGTGCTGGTACAGCTCGCGGTAGGACCGGGCCATCGCGGAGACATCGAAGCGCTGCTGCGCCACAGCGGCGCCCGCGGCGCCTTGTGCCCGGGCCCGCTCCCGATCGGCGGCGAGGGCAGCCAGGCCGTCCGCCAGGGCCTTCATGTCTCCGGGCTGCACGAGGACTCCCGTGTCGGTGGAGACCAGCTCCGGCACACAGCCCACCGCCGTGGCGGCGATGGGCTTGCCCGCGGCCATCGCCTCCATGACCACCAGGGGGTTGCCCTCCCAGTCGGAGGAGAGGACGAAGGCATCCGAGGCGGCGAGCAGCTGGGGCACGTTGGACACCACCCCCAGGAAGCGGACCCGGTCAGCCACCCCCGCCGAAGCGGCCTGCTGCTCGAGGGCAGGGCGCAGATCGCCGTCCCCCGCGATGAGCAGCACCGCGCCCAGCTCGGTGAGGCGGGGATCGGCGAAGGCCTCGAGCATCCCAGCGTGGTTCTTCTGGGTGTTGAGCCTCCCGGCGGTGAACAGCAGCGGAACCTCGGGATCGATGCCCAGCTCCGCCCGCGTGGCTTCACGGACCCCTGACTCAGCGGCGAAGTCGGCGACGATGATGCCGTTGGGGATGGTCCAGCGTGGAGTGATGCCGTAGGTGGCGTTCAGGCTCTTGGCGACCTCGTCGCCGATGGCGACCGGCACGACGCTGCGGCGGAAGGCTATCCAGCTGAGGTGGCGGTCCATCCCCTCGGCCTCGAACTGGGCGAGGTTGTGGATGGTGTGCACCACGGGTACCCGGCAGCGGGCCAGGCGGCGCGCCACCACGGTGTACTTGAGCACGTGCAGGTGGGTGTGGATCACATCCGGCTCGATCCTGGAGAAGCTCCGCGCCAAGCGGGGGACCACGGCGAGGTCCAGCCCGGGTCGCTTGCCCAGGAAGTGGATCTCGATCCCCGCAGCGCTCAGCTCCTGCTCGATCCACGAACCTGCGGCGTCGAACAACGACACCAGGA
>CAZHIK010001551.1:0-1835 GCA_964532635.1 uncultured Enterobacterales bacterium | reverse complement strand
GTCGATCTCGTCTCCTCCCTGGCCAGGAGCCATGGCAAGCCACTCGTGTTCTACGGGGTCACCTGCGCCGGGGCCGCGCGCTTGCTCGGTCACGAGAGGCTCTGTCCTTTCGCCTCTTGAGCCTACTCGAGCTCCCGGCAGGGCGAGCCGTCCCGGTACCGTGCGAGCGACACCGTCCAGAAGTCCCTCTCGAAGCGACGCACGCACCGGAGCTCGCCGGAGGAACGGAGCGCCGTGAGCCAGCGCCGGAGGTCCGCCAGGTTCCGTACGTTCAGGGTCCTGGCGAGCTCCTGTGCGGTCATGGGGTGGCGAGCCACGATGCCTGGAATCACCTCACCCAGATCTCCGCTCAGCCAAACGTCGGCGGGCCCTGCCACGTCTCGGGGGATCTTGCCATGGCTCCGACCTCGAAAGCGTGCGAATCCGGCCATGACACGATCCGCTCGCGGAGGCTTCACCCAGGATTCCGCAGGCGGACGGGTGGGTAGACAGAGGTGGACCTCGTCCGGGCCGATCTCGAGCAGGCGGCGCTCGGTCCAGTCCAGGGAGTCGTCGCTGTCGTTGAGCCCGTCCACGAGCATCACCTCGACCCATAGCTCCCCGATGAAGCAGGAGCGGAAGGCCTCCAGGCCCTCGACGAGGCGCTGGTAGCTGTAGCCTTGGAGTGGACGGTTGACTGCGAGGAAGGTCTCTTCGTCCCCTGCGTCCAGCGAGGGCAGGACGGCATCGGCGGCGAGCAGCTCCTCCTGGACGTCCTCACGGTACAGCAGGGAGCCGTTGGTGATGACCGCGACGGGTGTGTCGGTGATCTGCTTGATGCCCCGCAGCAGCTGGCCCAGGCCTGCGTACAGGGTGGGCTCGCCGGCCCCCACGATGGAGATCCAGTCCAGCAGCCCGTGACAGCCGGCGTTCAGGCGCGTCTCGAGCTGGGTGAGCACCTCCACCGGCTCCCACGGCAGCATCCTGGCGGTGGTCTGCCGGTGGGTTCGACCGAGCTGGCAGTAGACGCAGTCGAAGCTACAGACCCCGAAAGGCATGGGATCGATGCCCAGGGAGAGCCCCAGGCGCCTCGAACGCACCGGGCCGAAGACGTGGCCCGCGTGGCTCATCGCCGACCCCTTCCGCGCCCTCGCCCGCGGCGAATGCGGTAGCCCAGTCTTCGCCGCAGCTCACCTCGTCCCGGGCGCCACCCACGCAGTCTCCACTCGGGCTCCAGATCGGGCGGCGTGGTGACGGGCTCCGCTGTTGCCGGTTCCTGGCTCGGCTCCGGCGTGGGCGGGTCTGCCGGGCGTTCCGCGCTCTCGCTGGTGGTCGCTCTTCCAGGCAGGCTAAGCGCTCCCGCTGGGCAGACGGGGATGCAGGCGCCGCAGGATGCGCAGGCGCTCTCGTCGACCTGTATCGTCGTGTCATCGGGCGCTACCGAGAGCGCGCCAGTGGGACAGGCTTCGACGCAAGCGACGCAGAAGACGCAGTCTTCCCTCTCGAGCTGGATCGACATGGTCTACTCCGTGGCCAGGGGGTGGGCAGAGAGCGAGCCCACACCGGGAGGCGCATAGTGGTGCAATCGCCGTGCCAGCGAAGACTCAGTCGGCGCTGCCGATCCTCGCCGCCCGCTCGTGCGCCTCCCCGAGCACGTCCAGCAGCTGCGTGAGCTTCAGCTCGCCCTGGTAGAGCCGCCCGTCGATGTAGAAGGTCGGTGTCGCGTGAACACCCAGGGCCCTACCCTCGCGCTTGCTGTCCACCAGCGCCTGGCGGGTGGATGGGTCGTCGATGACGGCTCCGTAGGAGCCCATGTCGAGTCCCAGCTCCACGGCCCAGGGCTGCAGCTTGTCCGC
>CAZHIK010001550.1:0-1836 GCA_964532635.1 uncultured Enterobacterales bacterium | reverse complement strand
CCAGATCGAGCTCCGGCATCCGCCGGAACAAGACCGCGCCATCGTGCTGGGCCACGCAGCCGGCCACCGCCACCATGGGGCGGCCCAGATCTCGTTTGCGCTGCAGGATCGGGCCCAGGAAGGAGCGCACCTTGAGCTGGGGCTTCTCGCGCACGGAGCAGGTGTTGACGATCACCAGGTCGGCCTGGCGCCAGTCCTCGGTGTGCTCGAAGCCGTCGTGGGACAGCTGCGCCAGCATCTTGCCGGAGTCGTAGACGTTCATCTGGCACCCGAAGGTCTTGATGAACACGCGGGCTGCAGGGCTGGACATGGCTCAGCGTCTCCGGCGTGCGAGGCGGGAGGGATGGACGGTGCGCCAGCGGTGAGCCAGCGCGGGCACGAAGCCCCACGCAGGGGCGAGCCGCCGGATATCGCGCAGGTCGGCCCTGGCAACCCTGCGCCCCTGGGCGAAGGGCCGCGATCGACCCTCGGCCGCCATGATCATCGGCTCCATCAGGCAGGCGAACAGGTGGGCGGGGCCATAGCCGGCCAGCAGGTGGTACAGAGCGCCCCAGCGTCCACGGCGGTAGCAGGGGGGGGGAAGGACCGCCTCACCCGCGAGCACCCGGGTGCCTCGGCGTGCGGGGCCGCTGAGGGTGCGGGGGATGGCTACGTCCACCAGCACAGCACCAGGGGCCAACGCCCGCGGCTCGAGGATGCCGCCGGTGGTGGAGGCTCCGACCACCACCGGGCAGCCTGCCACGGCGGCGGCCTCGTCGCGGTGCGGCTCGAGGCCCAGCTTGTGTGCACGCCGGGCTTGGCCGTCGCGCGCTGCGACGCGCAGGCATGTGGCGCCGTCTTCGCGTAGCAGCTCCACCACCGCGGAACCCACGGTGCCGCGATGGCCGAGGACCGCGATGGGGCCATGGGGCCAGCGGTCCAGCGCTATCGCGGCAGCCCGGGCGTTCTCGGCGGCGGCCCAGGCCGTGGCGGCCGCGCCGGTGGTCACCGGCTGCCACAGGTGCTCCTGCAGGGCCTGGCCACGGCCGGCCACCACGGCCAGCAGGGAGCCCAGTCCCACGACATCCACCGCACCTCCAGCGCGGGCCACCGCCGCGCGCATCATGGTCAAGGAGGCCTTCTGGTCGTCCAAGAGCTGGTGGGGGAGCAGCGGGACGGTGACCACGACACCTTCGACCAGGCGTCCAGGGACCTCGAGCACGAGGCGGCAGATGGGACGTGCGTCGTCGAGGCCGGCGACGGGGTCGCGACGCAGGCCCAGGCCAGGCCGTGCCGTGCGCAACGCCGCTGCCCTACGGACCGGGGCCGTGAATGGGTGGACCAGGAAGACGAAGCGCGCGTGGGGCTCCCTGGCCAAGGCGCTAGCCCTGCTCTCCGCCTTCGAGAAGGTTCACGACCAGGCGGTAGAAGGTGGCCACGCGGAACAGGAAGGGTACCTCGCTCGCCTTCAGACCTGGGCGGAACTCATCGCGAGGGACCTCGGGCATGGCGGCCGCGAGCTTGTCGAGGGCCAGCTCGGTGAGCACGCCGTTGACCTCGTAGACCTCGCCCTTTTCCAGGCCTTCACGCGTGACCTTCTCGATTCCGCCGCGGGGGATGCGGATGTCGAAAGCACGCTCGAGACGGTAGACGATGTCCAGCAGGTCGAGGCTCTCGGCACCGAGGTCATCGATGACCTTGGAGTCGTACTCGACTTCGTCGTCGTCGAGGCCCAGTGCTTCTGCGAAGCAGGCGCGCACGGTCGAGAAGATCTCGGCGTCGACGTTGGCGGGAAGATCCATGGCTGGCTCCTGGCAGACGCAGCATGGTATCGGACCCCGCGCCTGCTGCCTACCC
>CAZHIK010001549.1:0-1837 GCA_964532635.1 uncultured Enterobacterales bacterium | reverse complement strand
GCTCTGCAAGGCTGTGGGGCTACGCGAACAAGACGCACATCCCCTGGAACCGCAAGAAGTGAGGCTGCTCGGGGCAGGCCGTATCCTGGCCGCGGCCAGCGCTGCCCTCGGCGTGGGGCCCGAGCTGGAGCCCCGCACCCGGGCTCGCTTCTTGGTTCGGGCCGCCACTGTGCTCACCGGGCGGGAGGCCGGGCTCGCACGCGAGGAACTGAGCTGGGTCCTGTGCTGCTCGAACCGGAGTGTTCTCAGACTGGAGGACTCGGAGGTCCCTGAACCACTCCTGCGTGCCGTCCGCATCCGCCTGTCCCTGGAGGAGGCCGTGGCGAGCCATCCGGCCAGCCAAGTCGCGAAGAAGGCCGGCTGATCACCCCAGCAGCCCCAAGCCCGGACAGGTCCTGACCGGCCCCGCCTCCCCCCCTCGGATAGGACGCAACCCATGACCGACACCCCACCCACCGACGCTCCCTGCCTGCGCTTCGAGCGCGGCACCCTGCTGTGGGACGCGGGGCCAGGCTGGCCCGAGCCACCGGGCTTCACCGCCGATGGGCGGGTGGGTCGCCCCCGGGCCATGGCCTACGAGTACCGCTCCACCGTCGAGTGGTTGGTGGCCCAAAAGGTCCCCTTCCACGACCACGCACGCACCTGGCAGCCCCTGAACGATCTGGGCCATCTCGCCCCGCGTGACCCGCGCCCCTACCAGACCGAAGCCCGCGACGCCTGGATGGCCGGCCACCAGCGTGGCCTGGTCGTCCTACCCACCGGCACCGGCAAGTCGTACCTCGCCGAGATGTGCATCGTCGCCACCCAGCGACCCACCCTGGTGGTGGTGCCCACCATCGACCTGCTGGCCCAGTGGCACCGGCGCCTGTCGGCCTGCTTCGACGTGCCCATCGGCATCCTCGGCGGCGGCTCCCACGAGTTGGGGCCCATCACCGTCTCCACCTACGCCTCCGCCTACCTTCACGTCGAGCGCTACGGCGATCGCTTCGGCTTGGTGATCTTCGACGAGGTCCACCACCTCCCGGCGGAGAGCCACCGCGCCATCGCCGAGGGCCTGCTGGCGCCCTTCCGCCTGGGACTGTCCGCCACCCCCGAGCGCGCCGACGAAGCCCACATCGACCTGGGCGACCTCGTGGGCCCCATCCTCTACCGCAAGCAGATCAGCGACATGAGCGGGGAGTACCTGGCGCCGTATGAAACCATCCAGCTCCGGGTCCACCTCTCCCAGGCGGAACAAGAAGCCTACGACCACACCCAGCGCACCTGGCGCTCCTTCGTTCGGCTCAAGCGCATCAACCTGGGGCGCCGCGATGGCTGGCAGCGCTTCCTCCAGGTCTCCGCACGCTCCAAGGCCGGCCGCGCGGCCCACAAGGCCTGGCGCGAAGGCCGCCGCATCGCCCACGGCACCGAGCGCAAGCTCGATCTGCTCGACGACCTGCTGGTGGAAGAGCGCGACCGCCGCGCCCTGATCTTCACCGACGACAACGCCACCGCCTACCGCATCGCCCGCGAGTTCCTGGTCCCGGTCATCACCCACCAGACCCCTGCGAAGGAGCGCACCGCCATCCTCGAAGGGCTCACCTCGGGCCACTACCGTGTTGTGGTCACCAGCCGGGTGCTCAACGAAGGAGTCGACCTACCGGAAGTGGGCATGGCCGTGGTGGTCTCCGGCACCGGCTCGGTGCGCGAGCACGTGCAACGCCTGGGCCGCATCCTGCGCCCCCGCGACGGCAAGCAGGCCGTGCTCTACGAGCTGGTCACCGCCCACACCGCCGAGGAGCGCACCTCCGAGCGCCGCCGCGAGCACGAAGCCTACGGGGGTGGTGAATGATCACCG
>CAZHIK010001548.1:0-1839 GCA_964532635.1 uncultured Enterobacterales bacterium | reverse complement strand
CCGACGACAACTGGTTCCTGTTCGCCGATGGCGACGACGCCATCACCAGCTTCGGTGCGCGGGCCGGCTTCGCCGTACACGACAACATCGCGGTCATCGCCGGCTACCACCGAGCCCGCACCGGCACCCGTGTGGAGATGGAAGGCGTGGGCACCGTCTTCGACGAAGAGGGCATGTACGCCAACATGGCCGCCGCCTACTACGCCGACACCTACTCCCTGGGCGCCAAGGTCGACTGGCCCATCGCCGTGTGGTTCCACCCCTACGCCACGGTGCAGGGCCTGGGCATCCGCTCCATGGTGCGCCTGGACGACGACACCAGCACCGACGACAATCCCAACCAGCTGCAGCGCGCTGCGTTCAGCCCCGGGGGCGCCGCCGCGGGCGGCGTGGAGTTCCGGGTGCCCATCAACCACAACGAGTGGGCCCTGGCCAGCCACCTGGAGCTCGGCTACCACATCGCGACGCCAGGCAGCTTCGACGAGCTGGGTGAGCTGACCAACCGCGGCCTGTTCTTCCGCTGGGGATTGGGCGCACGATTCTAGCGCAGCAACGCCGGGACACGCTATGTTGCCGGGGTCCTTGCGGGGCCACGCAGATGAGCACCCTCCACATCCCCCCCGAGCACCTGCGCGCCATCCTCGACGCTGTACCCGATGGCATCGGTGTGGAGCGCGACGGCCGGATCGTCTACGCCAACCGCGGCTTCGCCCGCTTGTACGGCTACGCCGACACCAGCGAGGTCCTGGGGGCCACCCTGGCCCGCTTCGTGGTGCCCGAAGACCTGGACCGCCTCGAAGACTACAGTGCCCGTCGCCTGCGGGGAGACGACGTACCCAACCACTACCGCTTCCGAGGCCTCCGCCGCGACGGCGAGCACGTCGAGGTGGAGATCTTCGTCTCCTCCTACCTGCACGAGGACACCGTGCACGTGCTGGGTGCCCTGCGTGACGTCACCGAGCGCGTAGCCATGGCCCGCCGCATGGAGCAAAGCCAGAAGCTCGAGGCCCTGGGCACCCTCACCCGCGGCATCGCCCACGACTTCAACAACCTGCTCACCGCGGTGATGGGCAACATCGCTGTGGCTCGTGAACGCGTCGCCACGGGTCAGAGACCGGCCGAGGCCCTCGAGCGTGCGGCACGGGCTGCGGAGAAGGGTGCGCAGCTCACCCGCCAGCTCCAAGCCTTCACCGGACGCCAGCACCCGGACTGCGCGTCCCCCGATCCTGGCCAACTGGTACGCGACACCGTCGAACTGCTGGACCACACGGTCACCCCTTCGCTGCGGGTACACACCCAGCTGGCCGACGGGCTGCCGGCGGTCGCCGTCCCCCCCGACCAGCTGCAGCAGATCTTGATGAACCTGGCCCTGAACGCCGTGGATGCCATGCAAGGCACCGGGGAGCTGACCCTGCGAGCCGAGCCCACGGCCCCGGAGACCCGCCCCCCACTCCCGGGCGCCAAGGCTGGCCCCTGGGTGCGCTTCGAGGTCCAGGACAACGGCCCTGGCATCGACCCCGCGATCCTGCCCCGCATCTTCGAGCCCTTCTTCACAACCAAGCCTGTGGGCAAGGGCACCGGCCTGGGGCTGGCGGTGGTCTTCGGCACGGTCAGCACCCACGGGGGGCACATCGACGTCCAGAGCGAGGCCGGGCGCGGCACCCGCTTCCGCATCTGGCTCCCCGTTGGGGCCGATACCGTGCCCACCAGCCCCACAACACCTCCCGCCGAGCCCACCCGGGGGAGCTTCGAGCACACCGTGCTGGTGGTGGACGACGATCCCCAGGTGCGCTTCATCTTCCAGGAGATCCTGGAGCTGGGGGGCCACCACGTGCTCGC
>CAZHIK010001547.1:0-1840 GCA_964532635.1 uncultured Enterobacterales bacterium | reverse complement strand
CCGACGCCGACGCCGACGCCGACGCCGACACGGACAGCGACACCGACACGGACACCGGCGACACGGGCCTGGCCTGCACCGCCGCCGACCTGGCGCCTTCGGCCGAGGTCCGCGACGCCAGCGGCGCGGCCTGCACCACCTGCCCCGCTGCCGATGTGCTGAGCATGGTGGCCATGGTCCACAACCCATGCTCGGTGGACTACGACTTCGTCACCACCGACAGCTGCCTGGCCAGCACTTGGGAGATCGCCTCCTCGAGTGGCATGGCCACCGCCATGGTCAAGATGTGCTCCCCGACCATCACCTACCACACCGTCCCCGCCGGCGGCTCCATCGAGAACGTCCAGACCTGGGGCCGCAAGCGCCCCGGCAGCTACGTGCTGACCGTGTACTTCGACGATGCCGCCATGACCCGGGCTTCGTACTCGTTCTCGGTGAAGTAGGGCCCGGGACTACTTGGTCTTCATCACCCACACCCCACCCCAGTCCTGGGGCGGTGGGTCGTTCTGCAGGTAGCGGCAGCGCTCGGCGAAGACCTGGGATGCGCGGTCGAGCGGATTGAGGCGCAGCGCTTCTTCGAAGGCCTCGACGGCCTGGGCCCAGCGGCGGCGGCGGTAGAGGGTCAGCCCGTCCTCGAACAGCCGGATGACGTTGGCGACGTTGGGGAAGCTCTCCTCGGTGTGGTAGTCCATCACCTCGAAGACGGACATGGGCTGGGTCTTGCCCTTGACCACGATGCGGTCCACCTCGCGGATGCGGTAGGTGCCCCGCAGCCGCTTGCGGGTGGCCTCGCTGATCAGGATGCGGGAGCCGTAGGTCTTGTTGGCCCCCTCGAGTCGCGAGGCGAGGTTCACGCCGTCGCCGATCACGGTGTAGTCCATGCGCTTGGGTGAACCGATGTTTCCGGAGACCACCGTGTCGGTGGACAGGCCGATGCGCATGCCGATGGGCTTGTGGCCGTGGTCGGCGCGATCCCGGTTGAGCGCTACCAGACCCGAGGTCATGGCGATGGCAGCGCGTACGGCGCGGTCCTCGTCGTCACCCTTGGCGATGGGCACGCCGAAGACCGCCATGATGGCGTCGCCGATGAACTTGTCCAGCATCCCACCTTCGCGGGCGATGCACTCGACCATGATGGTGAAGTACTCGTTCAGCAGCGCGACGGTGCCCTGCGCACCCAGCTCCTCGGTCAAGGTCGTGAAGCCCGCGATGTCCGAGAACAGCAGGGTGGCCTCGACGCTCTGGCCTCCCAGGATCTCCTCGCCCTGCTCCAGCAGGCGGTCGGCCAGGGCCGGGTCCATGTAGCGGGCCATGGTGGACTTGACGCGTTTCTCGGAGCTGATGTCCTCGATGAGCAGCAGGGAGCCCAGGATCTCCTCTTGCTGGCTCATCAGCGGCAGCGTGGTGAGGTTGACGGAGACCGGCTCGTCCAGGAAGTGCAGCTCGGCGTCCATGGTCATCTCGACGGTACGTGTCTCTCGCGCCCGCTCGAGCTTGTCGAGCACCCAGGCGTTGGGGCCGCCGAAGAAGCCAGCGGCCTTCTTGCCGATGACCTCCGCCAGCGGTGCACCCACGATGCGCAGCCCTGCGTCGTTGCAGGTGACGATGCGACCTTCGCCATCCATCGTGATCACGCCGTTGGTCATGCTCTCGAGGATCGACTCGTTGTAGTTCTTCATCCGCTGGATGTCGTCGAAGAGCTTGGCGTTCTCGAGGCCGATGGAGATCTGTGCCGTGAAGGCGCGTAGCCGCGCCTCGTCGCCCGCCGAGAAGGCGCCCCCGCGCTTGTTGAGCACCTGTGTGACGCCGATGCGCTTGCCCTCCTTGTTGCTCACCGGCA
>CAZHIK010001546.1:0-1845 GCA_964532635.1 uncultured Enterobacterales bacterium | reverse complement strand
GCGCCCAAAATTAGCCCAAGATCAGGCCGGCAGAATCGAGATAGAGGTTGACGAGCACCAAGTTCCACGCCATCGAGGAGCCCATCGCGGCCGAGTGCGTCTGCGAGCACATCTACCGCGAGGATGTGTGGGACAAGGCCGTGGCGAGCGGGCTCAAGGGCGCCAAGCGTGATGACATGGTGACCTGCCTGGCTGACGTGCTCGACGATCCTCGGCTGGATCGTGAGATCGAGCTGGTGGCGGCCCTCAAGCTCACCGGCGCGCCGGTGGTCCCCGATCGGCTCTACGCCTACGCCCAGCGCGCCGAGGATCCCAAGGCGCGCGCCTTGGCCGTCAGCGGACTGCTGGGCTCCACCGATCCCGAGCGGATCGAGTTCATGCTGGACAAGCTGGCCAACGATGCCTCCCCCGACGTGCGGATCGCGGCGCTGAAGGCACTCAAGGGCCAGGACAGCCCGGCCGTGGCCGCCGCCTGGCGCAAGGCCTACGCCGAAGACGACGACGGCGTGGTGCGGCTCGAGGCCCTGCGCCTGATCGCCGAGGGCAAGCCGGAAGACCGCGACGAGCTCATCTGCAGCTCCATCATGGACGACCCGGCTCCCGACGTGCGCATGGCCGCCATCGGCATGTACAAGGGCACCAAGCGCGAGCCGGCCCTCGAGTGCTTGCGCAAGCGCACCTTCACCGAAGAGCCCGACAGCAAGGTCCGCGCGAAGCTCCTCGAGATCCTCAAGTCATCGCGCAGCGATGAGGCCGAGGACATGCTCTGCGAGCTGGTGCCCGTCTGGCTGTCGCAGCACGCCGCCGACGAGATGAGCCACAGCGCTGCTACGGACGAGCTTCAGGTCGAACCCGGCCTGCGGGTCATGGAGGCCCAGAACGATCGCGACTACGAGCGCAGCTACGAGTGCGCCCATCGTGCCTACGCCCAGCGGGGCAAGATGGACTGCTTGGGTAAGGCCTACCTCACCATGTGGGTCAACACCCTGGGCGGCAAGGCCGCCAGGCCTGGCTGCCTGAACAGCGCCGCCGTACAACAACAGAGCGCAGGTGCTGGTGGCGCTGGTGTCATCTCCTTCGAATAGCCAACCCCCCCCACCGCATGGAGGCCCCATGGGCGCTCTGTCCGAAGCCATCAAGGATCCCAAGAAGCGTCGCGCCATCATCGACGACGGAGTCAAGGTCGTCGAGCAAGAGGTGTCCAGCAAGCGCGGCATGAGCGGCATGGCTGTCAAGGCCGGGTTCAGGGTCGTCAAGGGCGTCAAGCCGGGCATCATCGCCGAGGCGCTCAACAGCTTCCTGGACCAGTTCGCCGTCAAGGTCGATCCCTACTACGACCGTTGCCGGGAGTCTGGTGGCAACCTGCGGGCCTACTTCGTGGCCCACTCCGACGCCATCGCCGACGATCTGCTCAGCATCGTCGACGCGCGAGCCGAGCGTGCCAAGCACCGCACCCTCAAGAAGGCCTACTTCAAGCTCCGGCCCCAGGGCAAGAAGCACACCATCGACGCCATGCCGGCTGTGGCCGGTCTGGTAGAGCGGCACGTCTAGGTCGCGCCCAGCCTCTCGCTCGCCAGATCCGCGCGCGCGCCGAGCCAGGTGGCCAGGTCCGCCTGGCCGAAGCGGCGCGCCTCGGCGGCCAGCTGGTGGAACAGCTGGGTGGTGGTGTGATCCCGTGGAACCACGTCGCGGTTGCGCAGGCGATCCACGAGGTCCAGCCCAGGTCCCCAGCGACCGTGGCGGGCGGAGGCCAGGGCCCGAGCAGCGGTGAGCTGGACCTCGTGGGCCGGAGCCGCCGTCTGCTGACGCGCGATGCGGGCGGCGGCCTCCCCGGCTCGCAGCGCC
>CAZHIK010001545.1:0-1846 GCA_964532635.1 uncultured Enterobacterales bacterium | reverse complement strand
TCACGGTTTCATCAAACCGGGAGCGTGACCTTGAAGGTTGCACCCTTTTCGGGTGCGCTGGCGGTGGAGGTGCTGGTGGTGGGCTACTGCTGGTGCTTCTGGGGATGGTGGGGATCGTTCGGCGTCGGCGTTGATGATGCGGGGCTCGAATCTCTCGCAGCGCCTGGCCCACTGGATGGGCCCCTCGCTGATGGTGGTGCTGGTGCTGGCGTGGATCGCGGCCCTGGTACAGTCCCGGCTCGAGGACCTGGCCCTGGCCCGTGAGCAGACGCAGGGGCTCGAGCGGCTGCCACCGGTGCCGGAGCCGCGAGTGCGGGTGGGCATCGACGGCCGTCGCCTGGAGCAGCAGCTCGGCGTGAACCGTCGTCAGGCCGTGAACCCGGCCGTCGGCGAGGCGGCAGTGCGTCGCTCGAGCTCCAGCTCGGGCGAGCCGTGATGTCTGTGGCACCCGAGGGGCCTGGCATCGATCGCCGCGGCTTGGCGGTCATCGCTTGGCTGCTGGGTTTCCTGGTGGCCTGCCATGTGGTGGTGGAGCTGGCGGGCCTCCGCTTCATGCAGGGGGTCAACTGGCCGACGGATCTGTTCGCCTTCCAGCACCTGGAGCATGTGGACGTCGATGTGGCCGTCATCGGATCCAGTCGGGCCAGCTTCGCCATCAGCCCCTCGGCGGTGGATGCCTGCCTCGAACAGCGGCTCGACCGGGCAACGACGACGGTGAACCTGGCACGCAGCTTCCTGGAGATCGAGACCACCTCGAGGCTGCTCCCGCAGCTGTTCCCCGACGGAGAGACTCCCGCTGTGCTGGTGCTGGCGGTGTCCGAGGAGACTGTCGACGACTACACCCCCTATGCGTCTGGGCTGCTGGGAACCTACGGAGGGCTGGTGGACATCCCGATGGCGTTGGCTCGTGCGCGGGACATGGGCGATGTCGAGACCGCGCTGTGGCCCATCGGTCGGCCGGTGGGGAGCTTGGCCATGTTCCTCGCTCGTCGCTACCGCCAGGACGACCACCTGCGCTGGATGATGGTGCACCATGGCGGGGGTCAGTTCTGCTTCGAGCGCAAGCGCTGCGAGGTCAACAACGCCAGGATCATGTCCGAGTTTCCGGAACTGTGGGGCGGCCGATTGATGCGTGCGCAGCGGCGTGGCGCCGAGCTCCGCTTCGAGCGCTACGGGGTCGGGGAGGGTGCTGCTCATCGTGCCGTGATGGACATCCTGGCCTGGGCCCGAAGCCGGGAGGTGGAGGTGCTGGTGGTGGAGGAGCCGGTGCATTGGGCGTACCGGGATCTCGTCCCTCCGGAGGCCACCCTGGCCTTTCGCGCCTACCTGGACCGGCTCGCCGATGAGCCTGGAGTCGAGCTGCTGACCTCTGCGCGTCATCGGCAGTTTCGAGGGCGGAGACTCTATGTGGACCCCACTCACATGAGCGAGTTGGGCAGCGAGCTGTTCAGTGACGAAGTCTGCCAGAGAGGCCTGGTGCCGCTCCTCGAGAGGGTGGACTAGGCGATGCTGTTCAACTCCTACATGTTCCCCGTGTTCCTGGTGGTGGGCTGGCTGGTCTACCGGCAGGTCCAGCGTTGGCGCTGGCCCTGGCTGTTGTGGATCGTTGTCATCAGCGCCTTCTTCTACGGCTGCTTCGAGCCCTGGTACCTGCTGCTCATCGCGGCCTCCACCCTCAACTCGTACTTCTTCGGGATCGGCATCGACCGTGCGAGATCCCCGGGGCTGCGCAGGGGCCTGTTGGCGGCGACGGTCACCCTGGACCTGTCGCTGTTGGCCTTCTTCAAGTACGGCAACTTCGTGATGTCCGCCGCGGAGGCTGTGGCGGGGCCGCTGGGGATGGAGC
>CAZHIK010001544.1:0-1850 GCA_964532635.1 uncultured Enterobacterales bacterium | reverse complement strand
GCCCCCGACGCCGACCTGCAGCTCACCTCCGAGAACGTCGCCGCCAGCTTCACCGGCTGCTCGGGCCAGCGCTGCATGGCCGCGGCGGTCATGGTGGCCATCGGCGACAGCCAGCACCTCATCGACGGCGTGGTGGCCGAAGCCGCCAAGCTGCGCCCTGGCATCGACCACGGCTGCATCATCGACGGTCCCAACGTGGATCGCATCACCGCCTACATCGACGAGGCCGAGGCCATGGGCGCCAAGGTGCTGGTGGACGGCCGCGGCAAGAGGGGCGACGCCGACGGCCACTGGCTGGGCGCCACCGTCATCGACCACGTCACCACCGACATGCGCGCGGCCCACGAAGAGATCTTCGGCCCGGTGCTCGCCATCATGCGCGTGGACACCATCGACGAAGCCATCGCGCTGCAGAACGCAAGCCCCTACGGCAACGCCGCCGCCATCTACACCGAGAGCGGCAAGGTGGCCGAGTACTGCATCCGACGCTTCACCTCCGGCATGATCGGCGTGAACATCGGTGTGCCCGTGCCCCGCGAGCCCTTCAGCTTCGGCGGCTGGAAGGACAGCAAGTTCGGCCAGGGTGACGTGAGCGGCTGGGACGGCTTCCGCTTCTGGACCCGCCCACGCAAGGTCACCACCAAGTGGGCCATCCAGAAGGACTGGACCTGGATGTCCTAGGGCTGAGCCCTCGGCAAGACCTCTGTAGGGGCGGGGTTGACCCCCGCCCGAGGTTCCGGGCGAGCGGGCGGGGATGAACCCCGCCCGTACATCAGCGGATGTATGCTCGGGCCGAGGAGGAGCCGTGTGGGACTGGTCCTGATCGCCATCGCCGGCCTGGCCGGCGACCTGTCGCTCAACGCTGGCGCCTGCGATGGCGTGGAGCTGCAGCTGTGCGCCGACCAGGCCCTGGAGGCGGCCGAGGAGCGGGACCCGGACTGGGTCGACATCGTGCCGCGGCTGGACCGAGCGTGCGAGGGCGGCGTGATGCGGGCCTGTGTGGGCCTGGGGCGCCGCTTCGACAAGGGCGAGGGCCTCACCGAGAGCCCCGAGCACGCGGCGGAGCTGTTCCACCGGGCCTGTGATGCAGGCTTCATGGAGGGCTGCCGTCGGCTGGGGGTGCTGTACCACCAGGGCCGTGGTGTGGAGGAGGACGACGATCGGGCCATCGCGCTGTACCGGCAGGCCTGTGCTGGCGGTGAGCAGGGGGGCTGCGTCAACCTGGGCATCCGCTACCGGGAGGGTCGCGGGCTCGAGGAAGATCTGGACAGGGCGTTTCGGCTGCTCGAGGGGGCCTGTCGGCAGCAGGAAGAGCGCGGCTGCCGCGTGCTGGCCAAGCTGCACTTCGATGCCGAGGCGGGCGGTGCGGGCGCGCGTATCCTCCAGGACTCCTGTGATCGCGGCGACCTCGAGTCCTGCGACGACCTGGCTGAGCGCCTCGACGACGGCGACGGTGTGGAGCAGGATCGACAGCGAGCCCTCGACATGCAGCTGGCCGCCTGCGAGGCCGGCCGTGCTGGTTCCTGCACGGACGCCGGTGTGTTCTACGGCAAGGGCAAGGGGCGCGAGGTGGATGAGGACGAGGCGGTCCGGCTCTACCGGCTGGGCTGTGATGGCGGGGACCACGGCGGCTGCGTCAACCTGGGCTATCGCCACATCGACGGCGACCACGTGGAGGAGGACCTCGCCCGGGCCTACGCCTTGTTCGAAGCGGCCTGCGATGACGGCTCCGGGCGGGGCTGCGATGCCCTGGGCGAGCTGTACGAGGAAGGCCAGGGGGTGGAGCGGGACCTGGTGCGGGCCTCGGAGCTCTACCTGCGGGCTTGCGAGGACGGGTACAAGGGGGCCTG
>CAZHIK010001543.1:0-1853 GCA_964532635.1 uncultured Enterobacterales bacterium | reverse complement strand
CCGGACGCAGGGGCTCATCTCGCACGCCCCATCGCAGCGCTGGGCCACGCGCGCGAGCATGGGCGAGCCGTGCTGGGCTGCCTCGAGCTGCTCAGCTACGAATCGGACGGACGCCAGAGCTACCTGGTGGGGTGACTCGAGCTCTCCCGGCTCGAGCTCGGCGCCCGGGGCCGTTCATCCGGGCGTCCTCGGATTCCAGCCACTCACACGCCCGCTGATGTTCAGGTCCGGGCGCGGCGGGAAGCCCAGACGACGGACGTGCTCGTAGGAGAGCACCGCCGCGGCCACGGCCAGGTTCATGGAGGCGGACTGACCGTACATGGGCACGTCCACCAACAGGTCGGCGTTGTCGAGGAGCACAGCGGGGAGCCCGTCTCGCTCCGAGCCCACGGCGAAGCAGAGCCGAGACCGAGGCCAGTCGGCGTTGTGGATGGGGATGCTCTGCTGTGTGCGCTCTGCGGCCACGAGGAACAGTGACTCCCCAGCGAGCCATCGCAGGGCTTCTTCGAGTGAATCGAAGTGGAGCAGCGGTACCGAAGTTGCCAACCCCAAGGCAGGAGCCCTGCGGTACGAGCCCTGCCCGACGAGCACCACACCGGACGCTCCGAAGTTGGACGCCACACGAATCAACCCCCCGACGTTGTCCTTGTAGCGGACGTTGAGGGTGAGCAGCCAGAACCCCAGGTCGTGGCCGCCGTGGCTCGTTGTGGGAGTGGACTCTGTCACGTCGCACCTGCTGAAGACAGGTCCGGGCTAACCCGCTGTCGCGATCCTCGATTCCCATGGCCCGGCGACTCACGGCGAGAGCGGGCGTGGCACCGGGCCAGCACGGACCACAGGCACCGTCACCATGGCACCGAAGACCGACCGCCTCACCGTCCTTTCCATCGCGCTCGTCGTCTACCTGCTGGCGACACTGGTCCATGAGGGGCTGGGCCATGGCACGACCTGCCTGCTCGAAGGCGGGGAGCTCGTGGGAGTCTCGACCGCCTGGTGCGACTGCGACAAGGCAGGGCTCGGTCCGCGGGCTGTCCGCATCATCAAGGCCGCTGGATGCGGTGCGAACCTGCTCGTAGGGATCTTGTCGCTGCTGGCGCTCCGCTGGGCTGGACGTGGGGCGACCGCCTACTTCTTCTGGCTCCTCGCCGCGGTGAACTTGTTCCTGTGCGCAGGCTACCTGCTCGTCGATCCCATCTTCGGCTTCGGGGACTGGGACGCCTTCCTCGACGGGCTACCGGGCATCCTGCGCGTCCCTCTGATCGCGATCGGAGCGGCACTGGCCGCTGGCACCATCCATCTGCTCCTGCCGAGCCTCGGACCGGATCGCGTGGCAACAGGACGCACGCTGTGCCTGCTGCCATGGGCATTGGTCGGGGGCGGGGTCATGTCTGCCGCGGCCTTGCACAACGTCCACGGCGTCGAGTTCGCCTTCAGCTCCGCGCTGGCGACCCTCGGCGGGACGTCATTCCTGGCGTGGATGTACCGGCTCGGCTGGGGCCGCCGTGGTGTTCCCATCACCGTGAAGCGCAGCAGCGGCTGGTTGATG
Source organism: uncultured Enterobacterales bacterium (assembly GCA_964532635.1). GTDB lineage: Bacteria > Myxococcota_A > UBA796 > UBA796 > JAFGLY01 > CALDOK01. The sequence continues at coordinate 307 of CAZHIK010001543.1, read as the reverse complement.
GCGGGGTTCGCCGGTGCGCTCCTGTTGATCGTCCTTGGCAGGGGGATCATGTTCTCGTAGCTGGGTTCGGGGGCGGCCAGACAGAATGAGGCGTCGGTCCAGGGCTTCACCTATCGACGGTCCGCGTCGATGCGCTCGAGGACTCACATCGGCGGCGCTATGCCGCGATCTCGACGAGGTCGCCGGTATGAGCACCGCCCGCGACCACGACGAGGTCGCCGGTATGAGCACCGCCCGCGACCGCGGCCGTAGGCCCGCTGTCTCGGGCTTCGAATCCCATGGTCCCCAGTCGCGCAGGCATGGATGG
>CAZHIK010001542.1:0-1860 GCA_964532635.1 uncultured Enterobacterales bacterium | reverse complement strand
GCTGCGGAGGCCGGTACCGACCCGCGTTGGCGAACAATCCGTAGGCGGCCGCTACCTCGAGGGGGCTGGCCTCGAAGGCTCCCAGTGCCACCGAGGGTAGCCGAGTTGCCCGAGCCAGCCCCAGGCCCTGGAGAAAGCGCTGCAGGCTGGGCAGCCCCACGGCCTCGGCCAGGTGGATGGCGGGCACGTTGATGGAGTGCACGATGGTCTGCCGCAAGGTGGCGTGGTCGCGGTAGACACCGTCGTAGTTGGCCGGGCGCCAGAGCTTCCCATCGACACGCCGCTCGAGGGGTTCATCGGGGAGCTTGTGGTTGAGGCGCAGCGACGGGTCCTCATCGAGGGCCTTGACGAGGCTCAAGGGCTTGACCACCGAGCCGACCTGACGCTGGGCGTGCACGGCTCGGTTGAAGGAGCTCGAGGCATAGTCCCGGCCACCGACCATGGCGAGCACGCGGCCGGTGGAAGCGTCGAGTACCACCGCGGCCGCCTGTACCCCGCTGGCCTTGGGGTGGGCGGCTTCGATCTCGGCCAGCCCCTGGGCCACCGCCCGCTCGGCGTTGCGCTGCAGCGCGGGAGCGATGCTGGTGAAGACGTGCAGGCCCAAGCTGGACACGGCGCCGGGTTCGCGTTGCTGCTCCACCAGCTCGACGGCGTGGTCTACCCCCCAGCTGGCCCCCCGGGCCAGGTTGGTGGGCTGGATGGCCAGGCCCCGCTCGCGCTCCCGCTCGAGGGTCGCCGCGTCGATGTGCCCAAGCTGGGCCATGCGCCCAAGAGCGACGTCTCGGCGCTCGAGGACCTTCTCCGGGTGGTTGAGGGGGGAGTAGGCGTTGGGGGCGCTGATGATGCCCGCGATAGCGGCGCACTCTCCCAGGCCGAGGCGGTCTACGGGCTTGCCGAAGAAGACGCGCGATGCCTCGGCCACGCCGTGGATCCCCTGGCCGCCGGCCTGCCCCAGGTAGATGCCGTTGAGGTACAGCTCGAGGATGTCGGGCTTGCCGAGCTGCTCCTCGATGGCGAGGGCCAGGAAGGCCTCGCGGGCCTTGCGGGCGATGGTGCGATCGGGGGCCAGGAACAGGTTCTTGGCCAGCTGCTGGGTGAGGGTGGAGCCCCCCTGGACAGTGCGACCTGCGGTGAGGTTGACCAGCAGGGCCCGGAGCACCCCGGTGATGGACAAGCCCGGGTGGTCGTAGAAGTCGGCGTCCTCCATGGCCAGCACGGCTTGCTGCAGCTGAGTGGGGATGTCGTCGAGGGGGACCAGGCTGCGGCGCTCGGTGGAGGGACCCGCCAGGGTGGCGATGACCGGCGGCTCGAGCTTTGCGGTGGTCGAGGGGCTCACCGAGCTGACCCGACCATCTCGGAAGGTGATGAGATGCTCGGCCGCACGCACGGACCAGCCGGGACCCGAGGCGGCGGCGGACTTGACCTTGATGGCCCCCTCGGCCAGCTGGAAGTCACCCGGGGCGTTGGCCTGCTTGACCTGTGCGTAGCCGGCTGCACGTAGATCGGTGGCCAGCTCGGCAGGGGCCAGCTCGAGGCCCGGCCAGACCTCGATGGGGCCGCCATAGACCCGGCCCGGCGTGTCCCACACAGCTCCCTCGAGGCGCGCGCCCACGGTGACCTGCGCCTCGCGGTACAGCGCCAGCACCACGATGCCCACACCGAGCAGCAGGCTGATGGCCAGCACGATGCCGGTCTTCAGCATCCAGCGGTTGCCGGCCTTGGCGCGCGGCTTCTTTCGAGCTGCAGGCCTGCGGTTGCGGGCGGCCTTCCTACGCGGAGCGGGCTTCTTGCGGGTCGCGGACTTCTTGCGTGCAGGCGCTCCCGTCTTCTTGGCGGGCGCCTTGCGCTTCTTGGGCGCGG
>CAZHIK010001541.1:0-1863 GCA_964532635.1 uncultured Enterobacterales bacterium | reverse complement strand
CTCACGCGGCCCCTGGGCGTGGCGATGTACCTCTTCGGGTTCCGGGAGGGGCTGCTCTGGGTCGTGCCCCAGCTCTCGCCGCTGCTGGTGGACCTGGTGGTCTTCGCGGTGCTGTTCGGCATTGCGTTCAAGAGCGCGGACCTGGCCTTCAAGGCCCAGTACTTCATCATGGGCGCCATCGCGCTGTCCCTCATCTCCATCTTCGCCAGCCCCGCCCCCTTCCAGGAGCCCGTGGCCATCGACTGGTGGGGCAGCTACCCGGGCGATCCCGACACCGGCTTCCAGGGGGCGGACTTCTGGATGGTCTTCGCGGTCTTCTTCCCTGCGACCACGGGCATCCTGGCGGGAGCCAACATGTCCGGGGACCTCAAGGATCCCCGCCGCGCCATCCCCCACGGCACCATGTGGGCCATCGGGCTGTCCAGCATCATCTACATCGCCATCGCGGTCTGGGCGGCGCGCACGGGCACCCTGACCGAGTTGTCGGAGAACTACACCCACGTCATCGACAAGAGCTTCTTCCCGCCGCTGGTGCTCATCGGCTTGCTTGGTGCCACGGCGTCATCGGCCCTGGCGGGGCTGGTGGGCGGACCGCGGATCCTGATGGCCATGGGGCAGAACCGCATCGTGCCCTTCAGCGACCAGTTGGCCCGCATCGAGAAGGGCGAGCCGCGCAACGCGCTGCTGGTCACTGGCGTGCTCACCCTGGCCTGCGTGATGGTGCGGGACCTGAACGCCATCGCTCCGCTGGTCACCATGTTCTTCTTGATCACCTACTGCATGATCAACGTGGTGGTGCTCATCGAAGGGAAGCTGGGGCTGGTGAGCTATCGGCCCACCCTGAAGGTGCCACTCGTCGTGCCGCTGGTCGGGTTGGTGGGCTGCCTGATCTCCATGTTCATCATCGCGCCGGTGATAAGCCTGATCTCGGTGGCGGTGGTGGTGGCGCTGTACGTCTTCATCGGCCGCCGTACTCGAGGCGACCATCGGCTCAAAGAGGACGTGCGCTCGAGCATCTTCACCGGCTTCGCCGAGTGGGCGGCGGCCCACATCACGCCAGAGGACATGGACAACGTCCGCGCCTGGAAGCCCCACTTCGTGGTTCCGGTCCGGGATCCGGAGAACCTCCGGGGCTCCTACAGCCTGCTGATGGAGCTGTTGCTTCCCGAGGGCACGGTGAAGCTGCTGGGCTTGTCCCCGCCCATGAACGCGCGCGAGCTGAGCACGCGCCTCGAGCGCATCGGCCGCACGATGCGGGAGAACAAGGCCCTCGCTTCCTGGGCCGTGATCAACCTCCCCGAGGGGGGCTTCCGCTTCGAGGCCGCGCTGATGTCGCTGCAGGGAGCCTTCTTCAAGCCCAACCTGGTCTTCGCGCGGCTGTTGCACGGCGAGATCCGTCCCGAGCTCGAGCGCGCTATCCGCACCGCGCTGTCCATCCCCATGGGGGTGGTGCTGTATGGGGCCCACCCCACCGCCGGGCTGGGGCGACGCCGGGATATCCACGTCTTCGTGAACAGCCCCCTCGACGGCTGGAACGCCCACGACGCCTTCGGCCACGGCAACCTCAACATGCTGCTGCTGATGGGCTTCCGGCTGTGGCGGCGCTGGGGTGGGCACATGAGCCTGATCACCATCGTGCAGGACCAAGCCGACGAAACCAACGCCCGCGACTTCCTGGACCAGCTCTGCGATCTCGCCCGCTTCCCCAAGTCGGTGAGGCGGGTGGTGGCGGTGGGGGACCTGAACTCCGTCATCGAGAGCAGCCCGGTGGCAGACCTCTGTCTGTTCGGCCTGGCTCGGGATCCAATGGACTTCAGCTGGTGCGACGCGATGGTGAAGCGCACCCGCTCGAGCTGCCTGTTC
>CAZHIK010001540.1:0-1863 GCA_964532635.1 uncultured Enterobacterales bacterium | reverse complement strand
GGTACCGGTCTTGACCGCCACGGGGAAGGGATACTCGGAGAAGCCCATGCGGGGGAAGCTGGGCAGCCGGGCCAGGGGATCCCCCAGCCACTGGGTGACCAGCTGAGCGCTCGATGGGGACAGGGCGCGGGTGGTGGAGCGGGGCTCGTCGGGCAGCCAGACCAGGTCGCCGATCCGACCCCCGTCGGCCAGGGTGGTGTAGGCGCGCACCAGCTGCTGCAGGCTGGTGGGGGCGCCGCCGATGGCCAGGCCCAGGCCCCAGTGGCTGGCCGGCTGGCTGCCGTCGTGCAGGCCCAGGGCTTCGAAGAATGCGTAGCCTTCGTCGAGGCCCACCCGCTCCATCAGGCGCACGGCCGGGACGTTGCGGGAGTTGCCCAGGGCGCGACGGGGCAGCATGGGGCCCAGGAAGTGATCGTCGGCGTTGCCGATGCCGTCGGGTCCGCGTTGCAGGTCGTCCAGCGGGCTGGCGGGATCGATGACGCCACGGTCCAGGGCCAGGGCGTAGAGGAAGGGCTTGAGGGTGGAGCCGGGGTAGCGGGCCACCCGGGTGTAGTCGATGGAGCCGGCGTAGCGGGCGTCGAACCAGGATGTGGAGCCTACCGATGCCAGCACCTCGCGGCTGTGGGGGTCCACCACCACCACAGCGCCGTTTCCCGCGCCGCGGTCTTCGAGGTTCCACACGTGATCCTGGAGGATGCGCTCGAGCTCGGCCTGCAGCTCGAGATCCAGGCTGCTGCGCACCACTGGCCGGGCGGCCAGGGCCTGCCAGAGCTGGGGATCGGCTCGCAGCTCGGCCTCGAGCTGCAGGATGGCGTGCATGGCGTAGCCGGGGCGCACACCGCGGTCAGGGACCTCGAGGGCCTCGAGGTCCAGCAGTGCCTGGGCGTGATCGGCGGGGCCGATGACGCCGCCTTCGGCCAGCTCGGTCAGGATGCGCTCGGCGCGGTCCACGGCTCGCGCCTTGCCGGCGGGGTGGAAGGGGTTGGTGCGGCTGGGCGCCTGGGGCAGGGCGGCCAGGAAGGCCACCTCGGCCCAGGACAGGTCGGCCACGGGCTTGTCCAGGTAGCGGCGGGAGGCGTAGCTGATGCCGTGGATGCGGTTGCCGTAGGGCACCAGGCGCAGGTAGTGCGCCAGGATCTCGCGGCGGTCGTAGCGCAGGGTGAGGGCGATGGCGGTCAGCGACTCGACGATCTTGTTGCCGTAGCTGCGCGCGCCCGGGTCCTGCATCCGGGCCACCTGCATGGTCAGGGTGGAGGCGCCGGAGACCACCTCGCCGCTCTCCAGGTTCTGCTTCACGGCGCGAGCCACGCCCACGGGGTCGACCCCGGGGTGCTCCCAGAAGCGATGATCCTCGATGGCCACCGTGGCGGCGGCGACCCGCCACGGGATGTCCGATACCGCCCAGTAGCCCAGCTCCTGCTCGGGATCCCGTGCCAGCTCCGCCATGAACGCCCCGTGCCGATCCTGCAGCAGCAGCGTCGCCTCTGGGGCCCTAAGCACCGCACGATTGCTGACCTTGCCCGCGAGGCCCACGGACAACAGGAACAGGGCGCCGAGCACGGTGAGCGTCGCCGGTTTGATTCCTGGGCCGAGAATCTCGCTGCGCGAGGCCATGAACTACTTCTCCCTGGTGATCTGCACCCGAGCGCCGTTGGAGGTGCCCATGGTGCTGGCGTCGTACATCATCTCGGCGCGGGAGGCGGGTTGGATGTAGCTGCCGGGGGTGAAGGCGCGGACGCGGAAGCGGAAGTCGTAGGTGCCCTTGGGGAGGTGGTTGTAGAAGAACGCGACGCTGTCGTCGGCGTAGTCGGCGTAGGTGGGGGTGCGGGTGGGGCGTGCGGAGGGGGTGGCCTCGGGTGGGGC
>CAZHIK010001539.1:1567-1871 GCA_964532635.1 uncultured Enterobacterales bacterium | reverse complement strand
GTCCGAGACCCAGGCCATGCTCGACATGGCGCTCGACAACTTCGAGCGCGGCGACATGAGCTTCGTGTACATGTCCGACCTCGACCTGCAGTGCCACATGCTGTGGCGCCATGAGGACCCCAAGTTCCCCTTCGCCGAGCAGCACCCCGCCTTCGAGCCCGAGCTGGCCAGGCGGCTGGCCGACCTCGAACACGTGCATGGTCTCGACCTTCTGGCCTATCGCCATGCGGGGAATGTTCCCGACCTGATGAAGCACGTGTGCCGAAGCGTCACGAAGCCGGTCATCATGGCCGGCAGCATCGAC
>CAZHIK010001539.1:0-1557 GCA_964532635.1 uncultured Enterobacterales bacterium | reverse complement strand
GCCATCGAGGACATCTACACCCACGTGGACCGCACCATCGCCCGCGTGCGCCAGACCCTGCCCGATGACACCGTGCTCATCGTGATGTCCGACCACGGCTTCGGCCCCCAGACCCGCAGCTTCCACCTCAACGCGTGGCTGCGGGACCAGGGCTACCTGGTGATGAAGGACGACAAGCGCACCGGCTACCTGCTCACCGGCGACGTGGACTGGTCCAAGACCCGGGCCTACGGCATGGGCTTCAACGGCCTGTACCTCAACCTCGAGGGCCGAGAGGCCGAGGGCATCGTCACCGCGGACGAAGCCGCCCCCCTGATCCGCGAGCTGGTCCGCGGGCTCGAGGGCTGGGTCGACCCCGACAACGGCCGCAGCGGAATCTACCAGGTCGACCGCGCCAGCGACGTCTACAGCGGCGACCGGCTGGCGGAAGCCCCCGATCTCGTCGTGGGCTACGACATTGGCTACGCCTGCTCCGACGAGTCCACCCTGGGCGAGATCACCGAAGGCGTGGTGGAGGACAACACCACCCGCTGGTCCGGCAACCACCTGGGGGCGGCCGAGCTGTTCCCCGGCATGCTGCTCATGGACCGAAAGCTGGCTACAACGGGCCACGATCTCACCGACCTGCCCGTGAGCATCCTCGAACACTTCGGCCTGCCGCCCGGCGAGGGCATGGTGGGCGAGAGCATCTTCCAGAACTGACCCACCACCCGGAGACAGACATGTTCGGCAACACCGTCAAGGTCAAGCTCGACAAGGACTTGGTCAAGCGCCTCAAGCACATCGCCGACGTGGCCGGCTACGCCACCGTCGAAGAGTTCATCACCCACGTGCTCGAAAAGGAGATGACCAACTTCGAAGGCACCGACGGCGACGACGACATCCGCGACAAGCTCCGCGGCCTCGGGTACATCTCCTAAGCTGGGAACGCCCTTCGAATGAGTACGTTCAACCGGATCTCTTCCTGGATCTTCGACCTGGTGCTGGACCTGCCTCCCGGCGATCAGCACGCCTGGTTCGACATGATCGTCTGGCCCGTGCTGGGCGGCATCGTGGCGTTGCTGGTCTACAAGTACACCAGCAACCAGGCGGGCATCACCCGGGCCAAGGGCCAGATCAAGATGCGGCTGGTGGAGATCCGGCTGTTCAGCCACGACATCGGCATGGTGGTGCGAGCCACGGGCCACATCCTGTGGAACAACGGCAAGTACCTGGGCCTCAACATCGTGCCCATGCTGGTCATGATCGTGCCGATCATGTCCATGCTGGTGCAGCTCGAGGCTCGCTACGCCTTCGACCCGATGCCCGTGGGCTACGAGCAGCTGCTCGAGCTCGAGCTCGACGACGAGCACTGCGAGGTGGCCGTCACCGACGTGCGCCTCGAGCTGCCCGAAGGCATCAGCCAGCAGGGCGCGCCCCTGCGCACCCCGGATGGCCAGGTCTTCTGGCGCCTGCGCACCGAAGCACCCGGCGACTGGGTCGCCAGGATCCTCATCGGCGACACCGTAGTGGAAAAGGGCATCGCCGTGGGCGGAGAGCCCCGCAAGGTGCCCATCA
>CAZHIK010001538.1:0-1873 GCA_964532635.1 uncultured Enterobacterales bacterium | reverse complement strand
GGCGGCAACCGGCGGGAGGCCTGAGCCATGGAGCAGCGCACCACCACTCCCCTCGAGGCCCCCGTGGCAGAGGTCACCCTGTTCGAAGACCGCGCCCAGGTGCTCCGCCGAGGCAGCGTCCAGCTCGAGGCCGGCGTGCACCGGCTGAAGCTCGAGCGCGTCACCCCCGTGCTGGCGGATCGCAGCCTGCGGGCCGAGCTGAAAGGCGAAGGCGATACCGGCGCCAAGCTGCTGGACTTCCGCGCCAAGCGGGAGCGTGTGGCCTCCCAGGACAAGCTGCCACAAGCCATGAAGGAGCTGCGAGCCGAGGAGCTTCGCCGCAGCCAGGCCCTGAAGACCCTCCAGATGCGCAAAGACCTGTGCGACGCTGAGCGCAAGCAGCTCGAGGTGGTACGCACCCAGCTGATCGCCGAAGCCGCCGATGACGTGGGCTGGAGCCGGGGTGCCCCCGAGCGCTGGCGCCGAGACCTGAGCGCCCTCAGCGAGCGCCAGGCGGTGCTGGATGGGGCCTACCTCGACCTGGTGGACGGGCTCGAAGACGCCGAGCGCGAGCTCGAGCTGCTCCGCGTCCGCATGAGCCAGCAGGCTGATGTCTCCTCCCTGCTCCAGGGCTGGCTCGAGATCGATCTCGAGCTCGACAGGCCCGGTCGGGTGCAGCTCGAGCTGGGCTACATGGTGCCCGGCGCGTGCTGGCGCCCCCGCTACCGCGCCACCCTGCAGGAAGGCGCCAGCCCCACCCTGGTGATCGAGCAACAAGCGAGCGTCTGGCAACACACCGGCGAAGACTGGCGGGACGTGCAGCTGCACTTCTCCACCCAGCGCCCCTCGCTGGGCACCGAGCCACCCCAGCTCGACGAAGACCTGCTGCGGGTCCGGCCCAAGCAGGACCAGGTCGTCGTGGAGGTGCGGGAGCAGCAGATCCACACCACAGGCCTGGGCCAGAAACGCGATCAGGCCCAGGAGCTGCCCGGCGTGGATGACGGCGGCGAGCCCGTGAGCCTGCGCTCCGAACACCCGGCCACCGTCCCCTCCGACGGCCGTCCCTACCGGGTCTCCATCGGCCGCAGCGACGCCGACGCCGAGGTCGAGCGGGTAGTGATGGCCGAGCGGGTCGGCACCGTGCTGCTGCGCTGCACCAGCACCAACCGACTGGATCACCCCCTGCTGGCCGGCCCGGTGGACCTCGTGGCCGAGTCCGGCCGCGTCGGCCGCACCGAGCTGCGTTTCGCCGCCGCCGGAGAGCGCCTGGAGCTGGGCTTCGGCCCCGACGCCAGCCTGCGGGTCTTCCGCCGCGCCGAGCAGGTCGAGCAGGAGCAGGGGATGCTGTCCCGCTGGGACGCCACCGACCACCACGTGGAGATCAAGCTCAGCAACCTGGGCGAGCGGGCCGTGGTGGTCCAGGTGGTGGAGCGCGTCCCCGTCTCCGAGGTGGAGCAGGTGAAGATCGAGATGAACGAGAAACGCACCACCGCAGGCAACACCCCCGACCGAGACGGCTTCCTGCGCTGGGAGCGCCACCTGGCAGCCGGAGCCACCGACACGGTGGAGCTGGCGTATACGATCAAGAAGCGGGGGAATGTGGTGGGGGGGTAGGTTCCGAGTAGATCCCAGGTCGTCGAGCCCGGCGCGCCGACTGGCATTCTCGGGGGGCAAGTGGGATAATCGTTCACGGAGCGCCCTCGCGATGAACGGACCCACCTCCTGCCTCCTGCTGCATACAGGCCTCGCGCTCGCCCTGGCCGCCTGCGGTGAGAGGCAGCGACGGCCAGAGGATACCGGCGATGTGCCGGACTGCGCTGAGGGCTACTCGGCCGACGGCGGCCAGTGCGTGCCCGACAGCTGCGGCGTCGGGCCATGGGGAGACCTGGCGGTG
>CAZHIK010001537.1:0-1873 GCA_964532635.1 uncultured Enterobacterales bacterium | reverse complement strand
GTGGCTTTGCTCTGCTCGGACATGGGGGCTCCGGGATGAGACGCGAGGTCACTGCCCTTTAGCCCGCCTTTGACAGCTGTGACGCCAGTTGGGCTCCGCATGTCCATCCACGAAAGCCCGTGTAGGGGCGGGGTTCACCCCCGCCCGCCGATTTCGGGCTTCGGGCGGGGATAAACCCCGCCCCTACATCGGGTGATCGACAGGATCGGGTTTCGTTGGGATTCCTATGTCCCCAGCTCGTCGCCCACCTTGTGGCCCTGACTCTGGAGCCACTTGCGCATCTCGTCCTTGCTCAGGGCCTTCTCGAGAGCCGCGGCCGGGTCCACCAGGTCTTCCTGCACCAGCTTGCGCAGGCTGTCGTCCATGCCGGTCATGCCCTTGGAGCGGCCCTGGGAGATGTAGTTGGTGATCTGGTGGGTCTTGCCCTCGCGGATCAGGGCGGCCAGGGTGGGGGCGCCGAACATCACCTCCACCGCAGCAACCCGGCCGCCGCCCTTCCGGCGCAGCAGCTGCTGGGACAGGATGCCCTTGACCACGCCTGAGAGCGCGAGCCGCACGCCGTCCTGCTTGTCGGAGGGGAAGACGTTGATCACGCGGTCGACGGTCTTGGCGGCGGAGTTGGTGTGCAGGGTGCCGAAGACCAGCAGCCCGGTCTCGGCGGCGGAGAGCGCCATCTCGATGGTCTCGAGGTCGCGCATCTCGCCCACCAGGATGCAGTCGGGGTCCTCGCGCACCGCGGCCCGCAGCGCGTTTGAGAAGCTGCGGCTGTGGGGCCCGATCTCCCGCTGGCTCACCAGCGACTTGCGGTTCTTGTGCACGAACTCGATGGGATCTTCGATGGTCACGAAGTGCATGGCTCGGTTCTGGTTCATCTCGTGGATGACCGCCGCCAGGGTGGTGGACTTGCCAGAGCCGGTGGGGCCGGTGACCAGCACCAGGCCGCTGGTGAGGCTGGTGAGCTTGTGGACCGAAGGCGGCAGCCGCAGCTGCTCGACGGTCATGATCTTGGTGGGGATGATGCGGAACACCGCGCAGCAGCCTCGGTGCTGCCGGGAGACGTTCACGCGGAAGCGCGCGAGCCCGGGCACCTCGTAGGCGTAGTCGGCGTCGCCCTCGCGCTCGAACTGGGTCCAGACGCGCTTGGACGGGGCGGTGGGCTTCATCAGCCGCATGAAGTCGTCGTCGGTCAGCACCCGGTAACGGATGGGCTCGATGCGGCCGGAGATGCGGAAGATGGGCGGGCGGCCGACGCTCATGTGCAGGTCCGACGCGCCGCGGTCGTTCATCAGCTTCAGGAAACGATCGATGGGGTTCATGGGGTCGCCTCCACTTCACGCAGGAAGGCCGGTCTGCAGTGGGGGGCGAACGTCTCCGGTTTCTCCGCCCGCATCCAGGCGTCCTCGGCAGCGATCAGGCCTTCCTCCACCAGCCCCATCAGGGCCTGGTCCACCGTCTGCATGCCCACCGAGCGGCCGATCTGCATCATGCCGGGGATCTGGAAGGTCTTGCTGTCGCGGATCAGCTTGCCGATGCTCAGGGTGCCCTTGAGCACCTCGAAGACCGCCACGCGGCCCTTGCCGTCCTTGCGGGGCAGCAGCTGCTGACAGATCACGTACTTGAGGCTCTCGGACAGACCCATGCGCACCTGCTGCTGCTCCTCGGGCGGGAAGCTGCCCACCAGGCGGTCGATGGTCTGGTGGGCGGAAGTGGTGTGCATGGTGGCGAGCACCAGGTGGCCGGTCTCGGCGGCCATCAGGGCCATGCGGATGGTCTCCACGTCGCGCATCTCGCCCACCATGATGACGTCGGGATCCTGGCGCAGGGAGGCGCGCAGGGCGCGGGCGAAGCTCTCGGAGTGCGAGAAGATCTCCCG
>CAZHIK010001536.1:0-1876 GCA_964532635.1 uncultured Enterobacterales bacterium | reverse complement strand
GACGAGGGTGAGCCCAGCGGTTGACAGGCAGGTGAGCGGGCGCTAAAACGCCGCGGTTTCCGGCCCGCCCCACGTGCGGGCCGCGTGCGTCTCGAGGTTACCATGGTCTCCATCCAGCAGATCGAGCAGGCGGACTTCCCCCGTCAGAAGGACGTCGACATTCGCCCAGGCGACAAGGTCCGCGTCCACTGCCGCATCGTAGAGCTCACCCCCGGCGGCAAGTCCGGCCGTACCGCCGAGAAGATCAAGACCCAGCAGAAGGTCCGCACCCAGGTCTTCGAGGGCACGGTCATCGCGGTCAAGAGCGGCGGCCATCGCTCCACCTTCACCGTGCGCAAGATCTCCTACGGCGTGGGTGTCGAGCGCATCTTCCCGGTCGACAGCCCCAACGTGCTGAAGGTCGAGATCAAGGCCCGCCACCGCGTGCGCCGCGCCAAGCTGTACTACCTGCGCGGCCGCCGCGGCAAGTCCGCCCGCCTCAAGGTCATCCGCTAGCGCCCATGCGCAGCACCGAGCAACGCCGCCTGGCCCAGCAAAGGGGTCTGGCGGCGGAGCTACACGTGGCCGAGCATCTCGAAGGCATGGGTTGGCGAGTGCTCGAGCACTCATGGAGCTGCAAGGCCGGAGAGATCGACCTGGTCGTGATCCGCGACGGGGCGCTGCGCTTCGTCGAGGTCAAGGCTCGCTCGGCTGACGATCCCAGCGGCCTGGACGCGGTGGGGCCCGCCAAGCAGCGCAGGCTCAGCCGCGCCGCAGAGGCCTGGCTCGATATGGTGGGCTGCGAGTTCAACGAGGCCGCCTTCATGGTGGCCACGGTCAGCTTCGACGACGGCGCCTGGACCGTGGCGCTGCTCGACGACGCCTTCGACGCAGGCTGAACCATGCTGCTCGTCGCCGCCACACCCATCGGCAACCTGCAGGACGCCACCCCTCGGCTCATCGAGGCCCTGGGGCAGGCCGAGCTGATCCTGGCGGAGGACACCCGGGTGGCGCGCAAGCTCTGCAGCGCCCTGGGTGTGCCCGCGCCCAGCATCGTCTCCTCTCATGCCCACAACGAGCGGGGGCGGCTCGAGCGGGCCCTGGAGGCCCTCGGGCGAGGAGAGACGGTGCTGCTGCTCTCCGACGCCGGGATGCCCGGTCTGTCGGACCCCGGCCAGCCCCTGGTGGCGGCGGCCCACGCCCGGGGCTTCCCCGTCCGAGGCATCCCGGGTCCCTCGGCCGTCACGACGGCCCTGGCGGTCTCGGGCCTGCCCGCGGTCCCCTCCACTTTTCACGGCTTCCCACCGCGCAAGCCGGGCCAGCGGCGAAGCTTCCTCGAGGCCGCCCTGGCCGGCGGAGCCACCTTCGTGCTCTTCGAGGCCCCCGGGCGCACCCCCAAGGTGGTGACCGAGCTGGCGGCCCTGGCCCCCGACCGCCAGGCCTGTCTGTGCCGCGAGCTCACCAAGCTACACGAAGAGGTCCTGCTACGGCCCCTGCCCGAGCTGGCGACCGCCCTGGCGGAGCGGAAGCTCAAGGGCGAGGTCACCATCGTCGTGGGCCCCGGCGAGCCGCTGGCCAAGGCCGATGACACTGCCAGCATCGAAGGTCAGAAGGGTGCCGCCGCCGCCCTGGCCGAGGCATGGGGACTCCCCAAGCGCGACATCTACAAGGCCCTGACGGAACTCAAGAAGCACATCCTCGACCAAATGTAGGGGAGCACTTCATGTGCTCCCGCCCGCGATCGGCCGGCCTCGTTGCGGGCGGACATGAAGTCCGCCCCTACGTCAGGGCTCCCAAATCTATCGGATCAGGATCTCGATCCCACCGCCCACGGTGATGTCCACCGTGTCGGTCCCCGTGTCGATGGGGTAGTGGTGCTCGATCTCGTGGGGGGCCA
>CAZHIK010001535.1:0-1878 GCA_964532635.1 uncultured Enterobacterales bacterium | reverse complement strand
GCGCTGCAGGGTGTCGGTCCCCGCGTAGATGTCGTCGGAGTCCAGCTGAACCACGTAGCGGCCGCAGCGGGGGTGGAAGACCCCCACATTCCAGCAGCCCCCGATGCCCAGATCACGACGCTCGGGCACCACGTGGACCAGGCGCGGATCGGCCTGGGCCAGCTCGCGCAGGATGCCGGTGGTGCCGTCGGTGGAGTGGTTGTCGACGACGATGACGTTGAAGGGGAACTCACAGACCTGGGACAGGGCGCTGCTCACGGCGTCGCCCACGGTGCGGACCCGGTCGCGCACGGGGATGATGACCGAGGCCTCGACCGGGTAGCCGGGGGCCCGAGGCTCGAAGGGGCGGAAGGGACCCTCGAGCAGCGCGCCCAGGATGCGCAGGTGCTCGGTGCAGACGGCCTCTGCCTCGATCTGGGCCTCCCTGGCAGCGGTGAGGTAGTCGAAGACCTTCTGGCCGGTCTTGCGCACGGCGAACGGCCGCAGCACCGCCAGGGGCTCGGGTACACGCAGGGCCGGCGCGAGGCGGGTGGCCGCCAGGCGCAGGTGGTACCAGCCGTGCCAGCGGATGGTCCCGGGCAGGGGTTGGGCGTCGAGGGCGGCGCGCAGGCGCTCGACGGACCACAGGGTCCAAGGGCCGAAGTCGAAGCTGTCCTGCAGGCTGCCCGCTTGCCAGTCGGCGAGAGGGTGCCCCACCAGCTTCCCTTCGCGCTCGTCCTGGTAGTCGCCATAGACGAGCGCCGCGCCGGTGGACTGGGCGGCCTGGAGCAACCGGGCCAGGGCCCAGGGGTGAGGATCGAGCTGACCGCGGGCCTCGACCCGCAGCAGGAAGGGAGCTCGCAGCTCGGCGATGAGCGGAGTCAGGAAGCCGGCCGAGCCAGGCTCAGCGGTGGACAGCGCGGCGCAGGGCAGCCCCGCGAGCACATCGGGCTGGCCTTCGGAGTCGGGCGGGAGCTGGAGGATGATCCGCTGCACCAGGCCCGAGGCCGCCAGGCGGCGACCCAGGGGCAGGGCGCTGTCGGGGCTGTCGCAGGCGATCAAGGCGGTGATGGGCTTCACGAGGGCTCTCCTGGGGAAGGATGGGAGGGAGTGGGGAGGGGGCGGGCCACCAGCAGCCCGGGGACGTCCCAGGCCTGCATACAGTGGTGGAGAGGCTCGAGGATCACCCGGCCGCGGCTTTGGCTGGCGTGGCGCACGCACAGCTCGCCATCCACCACCAACATCCCGACGTGGAAGGTGTCCAGGCAGGGACGGTGGGAGATGAAGCCCAGCCAGTCGCCGGCCCGACCACTGGCCTCGAGCGCCGACCGGCAGGCCGGGGTCCAGGGCAGGTAGCAGGGCTGCCAGCGCAGGGCGGGGTAGCCCTCGAGGATGTCGAGGGTACGTGGCGTTCCTGCGTCCTCCCACAGCTCGGGAAGCAGGGGCTCGAGCAGCCCGGCGGCCCAGTTTCGTGCCAGCCAGCTGTGGGTGTAGTGGTTGCGGTCGCGCCAGCCGAGCCGGCCGCGGTGGTAGCGCAGGGCGCGGACGCGTGCGGGCAGCTCGGCAGGATCGCGGGCCGCGGCCAGGGCCATGACGCTGTCGCAGTAGGTGACGCAGTCGAAGGCGTCGAGCCGGGTGACCAGCCGTTCGGGCTCTGCGGGCCCACCCACAAGTGAGCCCGCTACATAGGGCCGGTCCATCAGGGCAGCGGCGATGGCGTCCAGGCGCCGGGGCAGGTCAGGGGCCTCAGCAGCCAGCGCCAGCAGGCGCTCCACCTCCGTGGGATCGGCCTGGAGCAACGCTTCGTCGTGGACCTGGGGCACCGCGGGACCTCTGGGGGGGAGCCTAACCGGCGGGCCCCACCCTCAGGCTCTCCGATCACCTCGCGCAGGGATCGCG
>CAZHIK010001534.1:0-1883 GCA_964532635.1 uncultured Enterobacterales bacterium | reverse complement strand
CGAGCCAGGCCGACGTGAGCTTCGCCATCCCCTTCGCCAACCAGGCCTACACCGCCGTCATCACCCCCGAGGACGAGGCCGTGAGCTGCTGGATCAGCAACCGCACCAAGTTCGGCTTCCGCATCAACACCTCCGGTCCCGTGGACGGCGACACCAAGGTCCACTGGATGGCCATCCACGACTGAGCCCCCACCCCCGACCCCCCTGACCCACCGAGGACTCCACCATGACCTTCAAGGCCGAAAACCCCACCTTCACCGGCAACGTCACCGTTCCCGATCCGACCGCCGACACCGACGCCGCCTCCAAGTCCTACGCCGATGGCATCGGCGCGCAGATCAAGCGAGGCTCCGCCACCCTCGCCGACGAGCAGACCAAGGCCGTCGTGTTCGCCGAGGCCTTCGCCGACGCCAACTACCGCATCACCCTCTCCCCCGACGCCGAGGTCGGCACCTGGTACACCGACAAGGCCGCCGAGGGCTTCACCATCCACACCAGCGCCAACCACACCGGCGACGTGGACTGGGTGGCCGCGCACGACTGAGCCTGATCGTGGGTGCAGAGCATGAGCCTCCCTCCCTCCGACCGAACCAGATCAGGCGGCCCGCCCCCCTGTGGCTGCCGTCCCGCTCGGAGTGCGAGGGAGGCCCTTCGGACCCCCGGCCTGCTCGACCCGCCCAAGGCCAGCGGGCGCATCGCCGTCGACCGCTCCGCGCTGCGTCGAGCCCTCGGCACTCGCCGCGAGGTGGTGGAGGCCATGGAGTCCCACCAGGCCAAGGCCACCGGGCAGGTGGGCGTCAACGCCGCGGTGATGTGGCGCTACATGACCTCTGCTGTTTACCAGTCCGGGGATCTGCCGCTCCTGGCCACACGCGAGGCCGCCCAGAACGGGATTGATGCCATCAAGGCCGCGACCCGCGCGAGGAAGCTGCGCGCGGGCAGGGGTCGCTTCGACGTGACCTGGAACCCCCGCGCCAGGGCGCTGACCTGGGAGGACAACGGCATCGGCATGGACACCGAGACCGTGCTCACCAAGTTCCTGACCATCGGCGAGAGCGGCAAGACCCAGGCCGGCGACTCGGACGAGGCCGCAGGGGGCTTCGGTGTCGCCAAGGCCGTCATCCTCGGGGCCAGCGCCACCTTCCGCTGGATGATGGACACTCGTGACAACCACGTCACCTGCCAGGGCGCGGACGCAGAGGTCGCCATCTTCGAGCTGGACCCACCCCTGGCCGGGACGCGAATCACCATCTTCGACGTGGCCGACGAGTTCGACGAGACCTGGGACCGTGCCCGCCAGGACTGGGTGCCCATCGAGGACCGTCTGCGCGAGCTGCTGGCCGCCAACGACCTGCCGAAGATCACCATCACCCTCAACGGCCGTGTCGTGAAGCCCATGTTCAGCCGCCGGGGCGGCTCCCGCGTTCGGGTCCAGGGCTCATGGGGCGAGCAGACGACCGCGAAGGTGAAGGCCTACCGGCGGCCCCCGGGCGACAGGCGCGGGGCCTACTACGTCAGGCTCGGGGGGCTCTACCAGTTCCGCGTACCCGCGCAGCGCACCGGGCTGAAGGCCGACGTGGTAATCGACCTCGAGACCAAGGTGAGGCCCGGGGACCGGGGCTACCCCCTCAATGCTGCCCGTGACGCCTTCCAGGAGCGCGCCCGATGGGCCTTCCAGGACCTGGTGGACGAGGTGGAGAAGGAAAATGAGAGCGTCGGGCGCAGCGACGAGGACGAGGTGTTCGATCCCGAGAGCGAGCACGCCACCGAGCGCGAGGGCGCCCGAGAGCTGGCCACCCTCACCGAGCAGGCCTTCGCCGATCCCAAGTTGCAGGCCGCCCTCGAGGAAGCCACCGGGGGCATCGCCGACTTCTACGGCGAGC
>CAZHIK010001533.1:0-1883 GCA_964532635.1 uncultured Enterobacterales bacterium | reverse complement strand
GAGTGACAGGCCGAGTGACAGGCCGAGTGACAGGCCGAGTGACAGGCCGAGTGGCAGGCCGAGTGACAGGCCGAGTGACAGGCCGCGTGCTCGTAGACGCCAACCAGATCGCCCTCGCCGAACTCCGCGTAGCACATGGGACCCTCCGGGACGCTGCCGAGGCCCGCGGTGTCCACCCCGAAGCTGCGACCCGCGCTGCGACCCCCCTCACCCAGGGAGGCACCCGCGCTTCGTCCTCCTTCTCCGAAGGCGGCACCAGCGCTGCTCCCTGCGGCACCGGCTGGGTCCGCCGATGGCGCCGGGGCGCTGTCGAAGCTGCGATAGGTCCACAGGCGGCTGCGGGTGTGGTGGTGGCGGGTGACCCACCAGCCGTGCCAGCTCTCGCTGCGGGGCTCGGGAGCCTCGACACCCTCGATGTCCACCCCGACCGGGAAGCGCTCGGCGAGCAGGCCCCGATAGTGGTCGCGGGTGGCGTCCAGATCGGCGTCCCAGGCCTTGCGCTGCAGGGTGCCCACCACCAACTCGCCCAAACGGAAAATGAGATCGTCGGGCACGGGGGCCGGCTTCTCGGGCAGGGCCTCCCAGACGAAGTGGGCGTAGGCTTCGGCTTCGGGCGGCTCGTTCATCCAGCGCGCGACCTGCAGCGCCGCGCCTTCGCCTTGGCGCAGGACGGAGCCCAGCGCCACCAGGCGGTCGAGCACCATGGCCAGCATCACGTCGAAGGGCAGCCCCAGCAGCACCAGGGCCTCGAGCTCGGACAGTTCCGCCACCTTGCCGTCGACCCGGTAGGTGGACATGCGGATGCGCGGCGGCTCCCAGTCGTCGCGCTCCCAGAGCATCTCGGGTGCCGTGGCGAAGGCCCGGGCCAGGCCCTTGTGCTTGCGCAGCATCACCAACAGCAACAGCCCCACCATGGGAATGGCGAGCAGGCCCAGCAGGATGCGATGGATCAGCAGTGTGCGGGCGCGCTTGGCCTCGCGCTCGGCCCGCTCGACCCTCGCCTGCTCGGCCAGGCGCTCACGCTCGGCTTCCTCGTCCGCCTCGAGCTCCACACGCTCCTGTACTGCGGCCGAGGCCCCACCGAAGTGCTCGACGGGCAGGTACAACTGGAGGCGGTGGTCGCCTCGGCTTCCCACGTCGTCCTGATGGAAGCGCGCCGACAGGACCGGCTCACCACCCCCGGGAAGGACCACGCCGGTGTAGGTGCCCAGATAGCGCTCGTTCACCCAGGGCTCGGTCCGCAACCCGAGGGCCGAAGCCCCCTCGAGGGCCAGATCGCCTTCCCGGCCGGCGGGCACCGACTCGAAGATCACGGTGGCGGTGTAGTGCTCGAGGGGCTCATCCCACTGGACCGCGCCCCAGTTGAGCACCATCAGGGCCTCCCCCTCCGCGGTGCCGGTGGTGGAGACGTGGCCCGACGCCACCAGGTCGGTGTCGTAGACCATGACGTAGGTGGCTTCACCAGGGCCCCAGCCCTCGCCGTCGGCCAGGATGACGTCCCACTTGTTCCCCACCCAGGAGATGTCCAGGGGCACGGTGCGCTCACCTGGGAGCACGGCCACTGAGTGGTTCGGGCCCAGGAAGCTTGGCTGACCCGCGGTGCCCTGGAAGTAGAAGCCGTGCATGTCCGTGCCCGGGTTCTGCCAGCGGCAGCGGTAGGTGATCCGGGCAGCACCATCCTGTGCCAGGCGAAGCTCCACCTCCACCCAACGCAGGTCGGTGGAGCCATTGGCCGGAGCTGCGAGCAGGCCCAGCGCCAGCAGGCACAGCGTGAACCACCAGCGAAGCATGATTCCTCCCGGGATCGCGGCGCGGGGATGGTGGTTGCTTAACCGAAGTGTGACCTGGGAGACCTTCTCGCCGGGATCGGGGTGCATAGCCAT
>CAZHIK010001532.1:0-1883 GCA_964532635.1 uncultured Enterobacterales bacterium | reverse complement strand
CAGGCGGGATCCTGGGAGATGGGCGCCAGGGATCCTGGCTGGTGGGCGGTGAGGAACAGGAGCTGTCAAACCAGCAGGACCATAGCGACAAGCTCGCCCAGGTCATCGAGCAAGCCTTCCACCAGGGCAACATGTACTTCAGGGGCAATACCTACAGCCCGTCTGACTTCGGCCCCACGTTCCCTCGTGCACTGGTCGAGTCCGCCAACCAGCTACTGCCATCGCTGTACCCCCATTTCGTGGCCACAAAGGTGACTCAATCCGATCTCGACCACCTTCTGAAGAAGGACCTTCGTGGGATCAGCCCCAAGTTCTTGTCTGGAGAACTCGGATTGCTGACACTCGACTCTGGTCGATACGAAGCTACCTGCGACGGCCCCGTGCCAGCACGGCTACTCCAGAACATCGAGGATAGTGGCGGCACATCAGGCACGGTATTCTTCTCGACTTTCGCCGATCCGCCCTACGGGTTCTCACCGGCAGTCATCCGCGCTTGCCTGGCAGGTCTCCTTCGAGGCACCAAGATCCGCATCCGTCCCGAATCAGGAGCAGAGATCACGTCACTCAACGATCCGGGCGTCCGCGACCTGTTCGGCGGCGAACGAGGGCTGAGGCGCTCAGATCTACTGCCTGCTCGTAGTGGAGGGATCAAGCGCAAGGACCGCGTCGCTATCTGCCGATTCTTCAAGGAACGACTGAACGTCGAAATCGACCGAGACAACGATGCCATCGCTGACGCGGTGTTCCAACACTTCCCCGGCCAGAGCGGCCGCTTGCGAGACCTGCTTACCCGATTCAACCGACTGCCCGGCCACGTGGTGTCACCCCCAGCCATCGAAAAGCTGGGCAAGGCCCTCGAAGACACGCAACGGTCTCGTCAAATCGAGCCCACCGTGGTGGCTGTCAAGGACAACCTGGACGCCCTGAACGACGGGATTCGCGAGTTGGGCATCCTGCTCGGCACACTGACCGACGAAGCCCTGGACGCGGTGAAACGCCTTGTGGACGTCGCGAGCCACCTCATCCCGCAACTCGAAGAGGCCACCATGCACACCGATGAGAGTCGGGCCGCCTCACAGTGCATCCAGGAACAACTGGCATCGTCAAAGCCATGGGATGGCGCCCATGCGCTCGCGGGTGACTTGGAGACTGTGGCGAACACCTACGCCCAGGCTCGTTTGGGGATTCATGCCGCGCAGGTGGCTGCCGAGGAGCACGTCCGAGAGCGCATCAGGGCTCACCAACGTTTCGACGACCTGTCGAAGGACCAGGCCCACAAGGTCCTGTCTCCCTTGGGGCGCCCCAGCCAGCAGATGGACATCGATGCCGTGCATCCCACCCTGTTGGCCATGCGCGCTCAAGGCCTGCTGGGCCTACAACAAGCAGAGGTCGACGCCTGGGAGCTGCTGGACCAATTCGTAAACCCCTCAACGCCCACTGTGAAGGTGCGTGTGGGTCTACGAAACAAGGAAGTGAGCAACATCGAAGAGTTCGACCAGATGGTAGGCGAGCTTAGGAGCCGCATCCAGACCGAACTCGAAGCCGGCAAAAAGGTGCGCCTGCAATGACCATGACTCCCCAGGCAAAGTCCGCCCTGAACAAGACCATCCGCTCCTTGCGGGCATCGCTTCTCGACGGTCTGGAGCGGGCCTTGGTCGGGGCCTACCGTCTGGACCTGAGCCCCCAGCAAGCCCAGCTACCCGCAGGACCTCGGGCTCGGCGGAAGCGCCTCGATTCCTGGCTGGACGCCCAGGTGAGCCACCTGGCCCAGAAGAAGCGGCCGGAAGCAAGACTGCGCGCCCGAGCCGACGTGGTTCACCAGGCTGCCCATCGGTGTTCTGCCAGGGCGGCATAGTCAAGGTTTGAACAGGCTTGACACATGA
>CAZHIK010001531.1:0-1886 GCA_964532635.1 uncultured Enterobacterales bacterium | reverse complement strand
GGCTAGAGGTCGAGGGGGTACTTGGTGCGAACCTTGCACGGAGCACGGAGGGGGAACATCAGCGCCGGGAGGACGTCTCCGGACAGCGCCGCCTCCTGGGCCTCGGATCCCACCACGTGGAAGCGACGGAGTTCGCGAATGGCCGCGCCCTCGGTTTGTTTGTCGACCTGGGGACGCGGCGCCGGCAGCGTGGGCAGGGTCCGCTCGGGTCCCACGGGCAGAGGCTCCGGCTCGACCCCCGAGAGGCGGATCTCCTCGGTGGCCTCGTCGAGGACGAGCTCGGCGGTGTCGTCGTCCTGTGGCGCGGGCGGCGCCGGCTGCAGCACCGGCGGTTCCTGGTTGGGGCTCATGGTTCTTCCCCGATCATGGGAGAGTGCGCGCAGGGTGGCGCGGGGGCGGAGCTAGACCGCGAAGCGGTCCATCTCCTCGTTCAGGGCGCGGATCTTGTCTTCGGGGGTCATGTCCATGCCCTGCTGGGTGAAGTCGTCGTAGCAGGGGCGGGACGGATCCCAGAAGAACAGGCCGATGGGCAGCACATCCTCACGATGGGCGATGGCGGTGGCCTCCACGATGTCGGCCGGATCGTGGGTCATGCGGGTCTTGTAGAAGCGGTCCAGGGACGGATCGAGCTTCACGCCGTTGTCGTGCTCGAGGATCATCACCTTGTCCGGGTTGTCCACGTACTCCTGGAAGACCTTGTCGGTGTACTGCGGGCAGCGCTGGGCGATGCGCACGAAGGACAAGCCGCGGTGGCGATAGGCGGCCTGGAGCACGGCGTGCAGGTGGGCCGGAATCCAGTCGCAGGTCTGGGCCATGAACGAGACGTTGGTGAAACCCAGGGTGGCAGCGGTGGGGTTCAGGGCCGGCAGCCAGGCACCGCGCGGGTGGGTGTTGGTGGCCAGGCCAGGCTTCGACGTGGGCGAGGTCTGCTTCTTGGTGAGGCCGTAGATGTTGTTGTCGAACAACAGCACCACCATGTCCATGTTGTAGCGCACCGCGTGTACCCAGTGTCCCGCGCCGATGGAGCAGCAGTCACCGTCGCCGGTGGCCACGAAGACCTTGAGGTCGGGCCGGCGGGACTTGATGCCGCAGGCCACCGGCAGGGCGCGACCGTGCAGGCTGTGGAAGCCGTAGGTGCCCATGTAGTGCGGGAAGCGGCTGGAGCAGCCGATGCCCGAGACCACCACGGTCTCCTCGGGAGGGATCTGCTCGTCGCGGCAGATGCGCTGCACCGCGGTGAGCACGGCGTGGTCACCACAGCCTGGGCACCAGCGGGCTTCGTTGCCCAGGTAGTCATCGAGGATGAAGTAGCGGGAGGGGATGTCGAGGGACCAGTCGGTCTTGAGTCCGAACATTGGGGGGCTCCTCTACTTGTCCTGGGAGGGGGAGAGGCGGCGCAGGACCTCGTCGTAGACCTGGCCGGGGCGAAGGGGCTGTCCGTAGACGTTGCTGAAGCAATCGACGTCCATCAGCGTGTGGGCGCGCAGCACCTGAGCCAGCTGGGCGTAGCGGCGAGGCTCACCCGGGAGGTGAGGAGAGACAGCGGAGTCGGAGTAGTTGATCTCCACCGTGACCACCTGACGATAGCGCTCGAAGATCTCCTTCAACCCCGGCTCGAGGGGCGAGAGGAAGCGGATGTGCATGGAGCTGACCTTCATGCCCTTTGCGCGGGCGCGGTCGACGGCTTCCTCGATGGAGCCCAGGGTGGATCCCCAACCCACCAGCAGCAGCTCACCCTCTTCGTCGCCGTAGATGGCGGGGGGCCGCAGGGTGCGCTGCAGCGACGCGAGCTTGCGGGAGCGCATCTCGCAGGCGTACTGGTTGGAGGCGGGGTCGTAGGCCACGAACGAGCGGTTGGTGTGGGCAAGGCCGGTGAGGATGTACTC
>CAZHIK010001530.1:0-1886 GCA_964532635.1 uncultured Enterobacterales bacterium | reverse complement strand
CCAGCTCGAGGTCGTCCCCCTCGTCCCAGACCTCGGCGTCCCACTCCTCGGGGTTGTCGAGGATGATGTCGTCGTCCGCTGCGGGAGCGTACTCGAAGATGGACTGGGTGCTGGGAGGCATCGATGCTCCTTCGGGGTGGGGAGTGCCTGTCGGATCAGGAGCAGGGCCATTACAGGAAAAACCACACCGATCATGAGCGAGGGCGAGGTCATGCCGAAAGCGCGCCTCCACCTGCTGATCTCGGGCCGCGTCCAAGGCGTGTGGTACCGGGCCTCCACCCGCAAGCGCGCTGAGAAGCTGGGCCTGACGGGCTGGGTCCGCAACCTGGCCGACGGCCGGGTCGAGGCCCTGGCCGAGGGGCACCGCACGGCCCTCGAGGACCTGCTGCGCTGGTGCCATAGCGGCCCTCCCCTCGCCCGCGTCACCGACATCCAGGCCGATTGGTCCGAAGCCAAGGGAGAGTTCCATGCGTTCGAGACTCGCTATCGGTAGCGCCGCGCTGCTCATCGCCTTCTCCACCCTTCCCGCGCGGGCGGGCAAGGCGGTCCCCGACGACCACGTGCTGGCCACCGTCGATGGGATGACGGTCACCGCGGTGGAGTTCCAACAGGCCGCCGCTCGCATCACGCCTGAAGATGGCGAGACCCTGAGCGAAGAAGAACGCCGGGAAGTCCTGGAAAAGCTCATCAGCGAAGAGGTCCTCTACCTGGAGGCCCTGCGCGTGGGCCTGGACCAGGACCCCAAGGTGAAAAAGGTGATGGTCAACACCCTGTTGCGGAACGAGGTCTACGCCCAGGTCCGCAACTCCGACTTCAGCGAGCGGATGCTGCTGGACTACTGGGACGCGCACCTCGAAGAGTTCGTGGTCCCCGAGAAGGTCCAGATCAAGCGCATCCTCATCAAGGTCCACGAAGAGCGCTCGGCCGGGGAGGCGCTCGCCGAAGCCGAGCGGCTGTACGGGATGGTGGCCGCGGCCCCCAAGGAGAGCTTCAAGGACGTCGCGTCCGAACACTCGGAGGACCCCTACCGGCGCCGGGGAGGCGACATCGGCTTCGTGTCCCGTGACGGCAAGCCCGGGCTCGACATGGCGATCGTCGAGCGGGCGTTCGCCATGGAGACCTACCAGGTGAGCGAGCCCTTCGAGACCGACGAAGGCTACAACATCATCTGGATCGCCAACCGCCGCGAGCGGGTCGAGCGCACCTTCCAGCAGATGAAGGGCTCGGTGCTCCGAAAGGTCAAGAACGAGCACCTCGAGGAGCTGTACCAGGACTACGTGGACCAGCTTCGGGGCGACGTCGAGGTGGACATCGACGAGCGGGCCCTGAGGCGGATCGAGGTGCGCACGGTGTCGGGGACCTCGCCTGCCTTGCCCGGAAGCGAGGAGGAGGGCGAAGCGTCCTACGGCCTGTAGCCCTGCTCGAGGCATCCTCGGGGTGGACGACCCCGAGTCGGGCTTGGGGGCGTACGGCGGGCCGTACGGATCATGGATGTGATATCCGCCGAGCCCGTAGCGGATCGTCACCCCTCCCGGTGAGAGCCGGACCTCGCTGAGCAGCTTGCCCAGCGCCTCGCGCTGGTCCTCCAGCGGGGCCTCGCGCCAGGCGCGCAGCACCTCGGCCCGGAAGCGCTCCGGGTCGATCTCGTCGGGGCTGGGCAGCACGCGCTCGCTGGGCAGCGCCGCCAGCTCCAGCCGGGCCTGCTCTCGCTGGGCCAGCAGGGGCGCGTTCAGGACCCTGGCGTCGTCCTCGTCGATGAGCCCGTTGATCACCTGGGCGGCGGTGCGGCGGATGGTGGCGTCCAGGTCCCCGATCTTGTCCTCGAGCTGCGCCCGCTGGGCGGCCAGGGCCTCGTCGGGGGTGGCCGCGAGCTGGGCGATGGTGTC
>CAZHIK010001529.1:0-1887 GCA_964532635.1 uncultured Enterobacterales bacterium | reverse complement strand
CCTGCTCCGCACCGGGGGTGCTCAGGACGCCTTCCCCATGGCCGAGGTGCACGCCGAGGTCAGGCGGGTGCTGGATGCGGTCCGCGGCTTGGCGGATGGGCCGGCGCTCGAGGGCGTGGTCAGCCACGGAGATGTGCCCGAGATCGTCAACGACGCGCTCAAGCACTTCGCCATCTACCACACCCACGACGCAGCCGAGCGTCGCGGCGATCGCGTCTTCCACCACGATCGCAACTTGCTGCTCTTCTACGGCAACCGGCTTCGGGGCTACGACCTGGGCCGCACCCTGGCTGCGGACGTTTAGGAGGCCACCATGGAAAAGGTCACGGTCATCGGCGCGGGCTCTTGGGGCAGCACCCTGGCGGACGTGCTCGGCAACAACGGCCACGACGTGCTGATGTGGGCTCGCAATGCCGAGCGCTGCGAGGAGATTGACAGCGAGCACACCAACAGCCGCTACCTGCCAGGCTTCGAGCTGTCGGCCAACATCCGGGCCACCACCGATCTCGAGGAAGCCTGCGCCCACAGCCGCTGGATCCTGCTCGTGGTGCCCAGCCACGGTCTGCGGCAGTGCGCCCGGGAGATGGGCGATCACCTCTCGGGCGAGCACATGATCGTCCACGCCACCAAGGGCATCGAGCAGGGCAGCTTCCGCCGCATGTCCGAGGTGCTGCGCGAGGAGACCTGCGTTCGCAAGATCGGTGTGCTGTCGGGGCCCAACCTGGCTCGTGAGATCATGCGCAGGCAGCCCGCGGGCACTCTGGTGGCCTCGAAGTACCGCGAGGTGCTCGAGCGCTCCCAGGCCCTGCTGCACTCACGGTACTTCCGCGTGTACGCTGGCGACGACGTGGTGGGAGCCGAGGTCGGTGGCGCCTTCAAGAACATCGTGGCCGTGGCCGCAGGGGTTGTGGACGAGCTGGGCATGGGCGACAACACCCGCGCCCTGCTGCTCACCCGCGGCCTGAACGAGATGGCCCACGTGGGCGCCGCCATGGGCGCCAACGTGCTCACCTTCGGTGGGCTGGCGGGCATCGGCGATCTGATGGCCACCTGTGCTTCGCCTCTGTCCCGCAACCACCAGGTGGGTGAGCGGCTGGCCAAGGGCCAGAGCCTCGAGCGCATCCAGGCCGAGATGCACATGGTGGCCGAGGGCGTGAAGACCACCAAGTCGACCTTCGACTTTGCGGGCAACAAGGGCTTGGACCTGCCCATCGTGCGCGCGGTCCACGCCGTGATCTACGAGCAGCGTGCCGTGCCCGATGTCATCGCCGATCTGATGGCCCTGCCCGCCAGCCACGAGCTGGTGGAGCTGAGCTGGTAGCGATGGCCCGCCGCGGTCGTTTCCCCGTCCACACGGTCAGTCGCAGGGACTACCCCGCGGGCTGGCAGGGCGAGGTGTTCACCTGCGACATCGATCGCACCTACCTCGACACCCGCTTCAGCTCGCTCAAGGGCCTGGCGCGCATCCCCTTCGAGGGCGCGCTGGACAAGGTGACCATCCCGGGGATGGCGCGGCTGCTCAAGGAGGTGCGCCGTGGGCCCACCGAGGTCTCACGGCACACGCCGATCTACTTCGTGTCCTCGAGCCCAAACCAGCTCCGACGGGTGCTGGAGCGCAAGTTCCTGCTCGACGGCATCGAGTTCGACGGCACCACCTTCAAGAACTGGGGCGCGCTGCTGCGGCGGGGGCGGCTGAGCGGGCTCAAGAAGCAAGTGTCCTACAAGCTGGCCGCGCTGCTGGGCAACAGGGCCTCCCTGCCGCCGGGAGCACGGGAGATCCTGCTGGGAGACGACCTCGAGGTCGATCCGGTCATCTATACGCTCTACCGCCGCATCCTGGGGGGCGAGATCCCCTTGCGGGAGCTGGCCGGCGAGCTCGCCAAGCAC
>CAZHIK010001528.1:0-1899 GCA_964532635.1 uncultured Enterobacterales bacterium | reverse complement strand
GGAGAGATCCATGGAAGAGCGCACGTGGTGGACCGGACTGGCAGTGTTGGCCTTGGGGCTTGCCTTCGCGGTGGTGTCAGCACTGCTCTGGGCCAGCAACGGCCGCAGCTACCGGCTGCTGAAGGCCAAGCTGCGCCTGGGAGGCCTGCTGCTGGGCCTGGGCGCCGTGGCATCGGGCTGCGGCGACAAGGAAGACTCGGCCTTCATCATGTGCTACGACGCCGGCTTCGAGACCGACACCGTCCACCAGCAAGACATCGAGGTCGACGCCACCGAGCTGTCCTTCGACGCCATCGCGGTGGGTGAGACATCCACCCAATACCTCACCATCCGAAACAACGGTGGGCTTCCCCTGACCGTCAGCGCCCTCGATCTCTCCGACCCCGAGGCGCCCTTCGCGGTGGACACCACCACCCCCTTCGAGCTGCAGGCCGACGAAGAGGCCATCATCGGCGTGACCTTCCAGCCCAACACCCACGGCGGCTTCGAGGCCACGCTGACCATCCGGAGCGACGATCCGGATCACCCCGACGTCTCCGTCCTGCTCTCTGGCGAGGCTGTGGTCCCGTAGGGACTATCCGTGCCCTACCTGGGCTACCGCGGGCTGGTAGCGCCCGAACGCCGGGCCGGTCTCTGGATGACGGGCCTCGATGCGCTGCTGCGCCACCAACACCCACGCCCAGAGCAGCACGAAGGCCAACGCGGCCAGCAGCCAGGTGCGACGGGTGTTGTGTACGGGCTCGAGGGTCATGGGCGCCTACGTTGACCGAAGAGTTTCTGTAGGTATTACCATCTACTATTGTATAGACGCTTTGACCAGTCTAGCCACTCTCAGTTCCCTTTCGCAGTAGCGCAGCTCTCCGCGCGTGCCGCTCCGCCCGCTCGGTGTCGCCCTCCAGCCGGGCCCACCAGGCCATCGCCTCGTGCACTTCGGGGGTCCCGGGCCGGCTCCAGCGGGCCCGCATCAGCGCCCGCCGGGCCGCGACGCTGTCCCCCCGCGCGGCCTCGACCCGGGCGAGCGACAGGAGAGTGAAGACCGTGACCTCCGAGGCCTCCGCCGCCTCCACCAGGGCCCGATGGCGTGCATCCATGTCACCCGCGTGGGCGTGCAGCCAGGCCAGGTTGCTCAACGCCGAGGCGTGCTCCGGTTCGAGCGTCAGGGCCTGGAGGTAGGCCCGATACGCACCCCGCAGATCTCCACGGCGCCGCTCGATGACACCGATGTTGACCCAGGGGTCCGCCCAACTGGGGTCCAACTCGGTCGCGCGCTGCAGCTCGGCGAGGGCTCGGTCGACCTCACCCGCACGCACCCAGCCCAGGCTCAGGTTGTTGTGGTACATGGCTTCACCGCGAGCGTCGGTGACGGGCTCGGCTCCCCGAAAGGACGGCCCAACCTGGTTGCCGAAGTCGTAGAACACCCGCTGGGGACCACTGCGCCACACCACCGCCAGGCGCCGGGAGACCACCACCAGATCCGCGTCCTGCCGGGCATCCCGCACCGAGGGCACCTGGACCAATTCGGTGTCGATCCCAAGGCTGCGAGACAGCGCCAGAAACAGCGCCGTGAAGCCAAAGCAGTTGCCCCGACGACGCTCGAAGGCCTGAGCAGCGGTGGAGGTGCGGGTGCCGTCGTAGTGGAAGCCGAAGTCCAGCGAGAACATCGCTCGCTGTAGGCAGTCCAGCTTGTCGTGCTGCCCTCGGCAGTCCCCGGAGACCTCCCGGGCCCAGGCCTGCATCTCCGGAGTGGCCTCGAAAGGGCCGGGCTGCGCGAGGGCGTTCACGGTCCAGGCCAGCTGGACCCCAAAGAGCAGGGCGAGCAGGGCGAGGGTCCGCGAGAGTGGAGCCATGCCACCACTGTAGTCGAGACGTTCAAGCCCTCGCCGACTCTCTCCCCGAGTC
>CAZHIK010001527.1:0-1901 GCA_964532635.1 uncultured Enterobacterales bacterium | reverse complement strand
CATCGGCGGCGCGCGCGGCGGGCAAGGAGCGCGACGCCGTCCAGGGCATCAAAAAGCAAGGCGAACACGAGGCCGAAGCCGCCCAGCGCGCAGGCATCGACCCCGCCCAGTTCGGCCCGAAGGTCAAGGTCGAAGATGTGGCCGAGCTGCACAACCACATCAACGGCGTGCTCGAAGTCCGCGACCTCACCAAGCTGCTGTACCCCGACGAGAAGAACCCTCGGGTGGCAGCCGCCGGCGCGCTGGACCTGATGAAGACGCTCTTCGACAAGGACCGCAAGCGGGACGCCAAGGCCAGGGCCGAGGGCACGATCAAGCCCGAGGACGAGCACAAGTTCGAGGGCCGCGAGGCCATCCGCAAGATCCTCGACGAGCCGGGCAACGACCGCGATCCGGAGCTCACCCTCGATCGCATCATGACCGCCAACAACGAGATGCCCTTCGACTTCTCCTACGAGCCGCGGCGCCGGATGCTGATCCACATGGCCAAGCAGGGCAAGCAGGAAGCCTTCGCCCTGGCCTTGGCCCGCAAGCTCCGCGGGCAGGGCATCACCTACGCCGAGCTCCAGGGCAGCCCCCTGGGCCTGGGGGTCACCCCCGAGCGCTTCCAGCAGATCTGCCACGAGCACAAGATCACCCTCAAGGTGC
The DNA here is from genome assembly GCA_964532635.1 of uncultured Enterobacterales bacterium. Lineage (GTDB taxonomy): Bacteria > Myxococcota_A > UBA796 > UBA796 > JAFGLY01 > CALDOK01. The sequence goes on along the minus strand of CAZHIK010001527.1, from coordinate 1,253 downwards.
GCATGCTCCCGCAGTTCTCGACCAGCGAGTTCGTCGACAAGGGCGAGGAGTTCGACACTGGCCGCGTGCGCGAGCTGCTGTTCGGCAAGTCCGAAGAGACGCGCAAGCCAGTGCCCGACGTGATCGGCGGCGTGGACATCTGCGGCGCCGAGATGGGCGGCTGGTCCTCCGATGGTGCCAAGCGCATGGGCAAGATCCTCACCGAGCTCGAGGGCCACGCTGAGCGCACCGGGCGCCCATTGGTGCTCCGCCCCCACGTGGGGGAGGGCTACTCGGACAACGACACCCAGCGCCGGATCGGCGTCGAGGAGTACTCGCCCGAGGCGGCCGTCGCGCGCAAGAACATCGACGCGATCCTCGATCAGCTCGAGGCCATGGACTACAAGGCGCCGCCCGAGGGCAAGGTCCAGGTCCGCCTGGGTCACGTCACCGCGGCCTCCCCGAAGCAGGCCCAGCGCATGGCCAAGCTCGGCGTGATCGCCGAGGTCAACGTCGGCTCCAACATGGTCACCGGTTCACTGGGTCGCAGCCGGGGCGCCCTCGGCGACAGGCTCGACGAGCACCCGCTGCCAGCGCTGCTGTACTACGGGGTCAAGACCGTGCTCTCCACAGATGCGGGTGGTGTCATGCACACCAACCTGCCCAAGGAGTACGGCTTCGCCGACACCATCATCCAGCGCTTCCGCAGCGGCCAGGGTCGGCTCACTGTGCCCGATCCCGACGATCCCACGGGCAAGAGCCGCCGCAGCATCTCCTGGGGCGAGATGACCCCCGAGCAGCAGCGGCGCTTCGACGTCGGCTGGCTCGAGGGCGTGGCCCAGGGCGAAGCCCGCCGTGGTCGCGCCAAGCCGATGGTCCAGGCACCCACGGCAGCCAAGCCCAAGCCCAACGCCCCAAAGGCCATGGCGCCCAAGCCCAAGTCCAAGCCAGAGGACGAGCATGACGAGCTGGGCCAGGGCCGTGAGCAGGTCCAGGACGGTCTGCTGGGCATGGCCAACCGCCTTGGCGGTGGGCTGCTCAAGGGCCTGGACTGGCTGCGCCTGTCGATGCTTCACGGCCTCGCACTCACCCAGCGGGAGGGTGAGGCCGAGGTGTCCGAGGAAGACATCGAGGACGCCCTGATCGGCCAACTGGCCGCCAACCGGACCTACGCCCCGTTGATCATGAGCCGCCTGTTGCGGCGCAGGTCCTCCAAGAAGAAGGCAGCGGTGATCTCCAAGATGATCCGCTACACTCCGCTGGACTTCGACGAG
>CAZHIK010001526.1:0-1904 GCA_964532635.1 uncultured Enterobacterales bacterium | reverse complement strand
TCGGAGGCTCGCGAGGAGTTCCGATTACCCGCATCCCAGGCGGCGATGGACAAGAGATAGTGGGGTTCGGCGCTGGTGCCGATAGAAAGGTCCAGCGCGTTGAGGCGGAGCAGGCCCATGGCCTCTTCGTCGCCCATGGCTTCGGCGACGGCTTCTGCGGCGCGCACGGCGCCGACCCTTCCGATCTCGGCGAAGGGGCGGTGGTAGCCCTGCTCGCCCCCGGAGCGGATCTCCATGGCTGTGCGCATCTGGTCGAACGCGCGACCCGCGTTCTCGATGACGCAGGAGACCTCCACCTTTCCACCCGCGGCATCGACGCAGGGAGAGATGATAGCGGCGTGGGCGCTGCGATCCTTCCAGGTAGCGACGGCGTCGGCTCCAGAGCCACGGGTGACGTCCGCGAGGAAGCCGAGATCACCAGGGACCAGCATGGCCGATCCGAACAGCAGCTCGAGGGGGACCTCGAGCTCCGCACCCGGCTCGGACACGGTCTCGCCCGGAAGGCGCCAGGGCGTGATCATGGCCTTGATGGCGGGCTCGGCATCCGGCAGCGCCGTGATGGCGGCCTGCTCGTGGAACAGCGCGAGCCCCAGCAGCCCCGCGGGGGAGGCCAGCTGGATCTCGAGGTTCTCGACCAGGTCCTTGGAGGTCCAGTGGGGGAGCGTGCCGGCGTCGGGCAGCGATCCCGCGGTGGGCTCGCCGGGCTTGCCCATGGTGGCAGAGAGAGCGGCGGTGGGCGGCCACGCAGGATCTTCGCGCCACGACTGCCAGGCCGAGGCGTGGGCGATCAGGTCGCTGTTCCCCGCGCCGGCGCAGGCTGGCTGCCGCTCGGCGCTGGGGTCGGCCACACCGGTGAGTGCGTAGGACACCATCAGCAGGCAGTCTACCGCAGGCGGATCCTCGTCGCGCCGGTTCTCGCCGTAGACCTGAACCGTAGCGTGAGCTCCAACACGGAGCGCCTGCCGATAGGCCGCAGCTATCTCGGCGTGGATTCGGGCTTGGCCCGCCCCCAACGGAGGATCGCCCGAGAAGGCGCCCAGCGCTGCGGGGTAGTCGCGCTGCATGACCAGTGCAGCCCAGCCCGGGTGACTCTCGAAGGGGGCGCGGACCGTGTCGTCGGCCATCTGCACCGGCCACGTGTCGCTGATCAGGGACCCGGGGATGGCGTGCTCTTCCACGCCCGGTTCCGGGCTGGGAACAGCCGACGAGCCCGCTTGGTCCGGGCTCGTAGGGGTCGGGGGACTACAGCCGATGGCGAGCAGGAGCAGCCCTGCCCACCATCGGGAGCGCGTCGTCATCTAGCCTCCCTCGCAGTACTCACGATTGCCTGCTGCAGAGACGCAGAGGGCCATGGCGTTCTTGGTGTCCTGGCTGCTGGCCCGTGCGTAGTCGAGCCACTCTCGGGCGTAGACCTTGGTGAGGTCGCGGTATTTCTGGGCCTTGGCTTCGTTTTCGTCGCTACGATCCGCCACGTACGCCTCTTCGGCGTTCTGCCAGATGCGGTTGGCACCCTCGGCCTTCAGCTTCATGAGTGCATAGACACGCGACACGAACGTGCCGCCCGACCACTTGGACTTGTTCTCGAGGGCGTAGTCGGACCAGCGGATCACACCGTGGGCACGCCCGACCCCCTTTCTGGAGAGGAAGATGGCGTACTTGAAGCAGAGGTCCGGGTCGGAGCGGTCGATCTGCTCGAGGTGCCGCTTCATCAGCGACTCCCACTTGGCCCGGTTCCCCTTGGTCTCGGCGTCCATGATGAGCACGCGGCTGACCTTGTCCTTCTCGGTCATGCGCGAGGTAGAGACGATGCGCGCCTCGAGGCACTCGATCTGACCCGGACTGAGCTGGCCCATGAGAGCCGCGGGCTCGAGGGCCACGAGATCGTCGCAGGAGTCGTCGACCTC
>CAZHIK010001525.1:0-1910 GCA_964532635.1 uncultured Enterobacterales bacterium | reverse complement strand
ACGAAGCCGCTGCCACCAGTCGCTGCGTCTACCTGGACAAGCCCCTCCTGGTGAACGTGCGCGAGGTCCCGGTGGGGGCGGGCACCGAGCGCTTCGCCATCAAGATCACGGTCAAGGCCTACGTGCTCGACGGGCGCTACGAGACCGCCTTCGGCACCGACATCACCGAGCGGGCCAAGCGGGCCTTCCGTGCGGCGGGCATTCGCACGGCCGGTGAGTTGGTCCCCATCCACGCGGCTGTGGCGGTGAGCAACCAGGGCTGAAGAGAGGAGGGGGGACTGCCGATAGGCTGGATGAACGGCCCCTTCCGCGCCTATTCCGTCAAACGAATGTCAAGGGTAATTGTGAACTTGTAAAGAGATGTCACGATTTCGGCCTTTGTCGGATTCTTGATAATTTTAGTTTGTCAAGATGTTTAAGTATTAGGTGCACAGTGGCCGGTATGCCCAGTCGAAGGCTCTCCATGCGGTACCCCATCCCCCTCGCGCTCCTGACCCTGCTGGCCCTCCCGGCCTGCGAAGAGGTCACCAACGGCTTCCCCTCCACTCAGCCCAGTGAGTCCTCTGAGCTCGTCAGCGACCTGCGGGTAGAGATCAGCTCCGAGGTCGGCACCGTGGCCACCGTCAGCTGGACCACCGCCGAGCCCACTGTGGGTTGGGTCGAGTTCGGCCTGGACGGAGACCTCGAGCTGAGCACCAACCAGGACGCTGCAGCCACCACCGAGCACAGCTTCATGCTGCTGGGCATGCTGCCCCAGACCGAGTACCGCCTCGAGATCCTCAACCAGACCGCCGACGCAGCCGTCACCACCAGCGCTTCCACCCTCACCACCGGCGCGCTGGACACCTTCGGTATCTCCCCCACCGTCACCGGCGTGGACGCGGCCCGCACGGCGGGCGGCTACCTGCTCGCGCCGGTCTGGGGCGACCCCGAGGTCAACCACCTGGCCATCTTCGACAGCGCCGGTCGCCACGTCTGGGCCCACGACCTGGGCAACAGCACCTACACCCGGGCCCGCCTGTCCGCCGACGGCCGCTCGGTGCTCTACAACCAGGCGGCCTTCCAGCCCGACGAGATCGGCTCGGTGGTGCGCTTGTCCCTGGACGGCTCCGAGGTCGAGGTGGCGGAGGCCATGGGCGCCTACATGGACTTCGTGGAAGTCGAGCCCGGTCTGTACGCCACCCTGAGCACGGAGATGATGGACATGGGTGGTGGTCGAGTCGTGCTGGACGAGACCATCATCGAGTTCCGTGCCGGCGCGGAGCCCGAGGTGGCCTGGAGCGCGGTGCAGAGCCTGGACATCGATCTGAGCGAGAGCTTCCCCGCGGAGCTGTTCGGGCCCGAGTACGAGATGCCCCTGCACCTCAACAGCTTGAGCTACGACGCGGCCGAGGGCGCCTACTACACCACCTCGCTGTACCGCGAGGCGGTCTACAAGATCGACCGCGCCTCGGGTGAGGTCGAGTGGAAGCTGGCCCGTGACCAGGGCGACTTCGCCGCCCAGCCCGGCAACGACGACCTGGGCTTCGTTCCCCACAGCGCCATGCCCACCGCCGATGGTGTGCTGCTCTTCGACCGGGGCAGCTCCTCCTCCACCGGCTGCTCGGCCGCGGCCGAGTATGGGCTCGATCTGTCCGAGATGACGGCCCAGCGCGACTGGCAGTACTTCACCGACGACTGCCAGCACACGATGATGCTCGGCAACGCCCAGCCCCTGTGGAACGGCAACCGCCTGCTCGTGCTGGCCATGAACGGTCAGATCGACGAGCTGTCCCCCGAGGGCGAGCTGGTCTGGCGGTTCAACGTGAACTTCGGCAGCGCCGTGATGTTCAGCGAGCGCTTCGAGAGCTTCTATCGCTAGTTTTTCGACGCAGGGAAAGTGACCGGGTCGAATGTATCGCTCCGCGCGC
>CAZHIK010001524.1:0-1913 GCA_964532635.1 uncultured Enterobacterales bacterium | reverse complement strand
CCGCGAACCTGGTCCGCTGGGCAGGCGATGGGGTCTGGTTCGACGACGCCCTGTCCACCTCCTCGTGGACCCGCGAGGCGGTCTACGACATGCTGGTGGGTGGCTACACCCACCTGGGCAAGCTGGGCCCTGCGGGCCACCGCATCACCCTGAATCCCCGGCTGCCCACCATCACCGAGCTGCTGCAGGAGCGTGGCTACCGCACCATCGCGGTGATGGCCAACCCCATCCTCGAGCCACCGGACTCCACCCAGCGGGGCTTCGACGTGTTTCGGGCGTCGTCGGACGCCGAGGCTCTCCAGCGGCTCGACGCCGTGCTGGCGGGGAGCGATCCACGCCAGCCCACCTTCGTCTACCTGCACCTGATGGGACCCCACCTCGACTACTGCTACTGGGACGAGCTGTCGGCCCCTCACTTCGAGGCCATCGGCCAGCCCGACAATCCCCGCGAATGCCTGAAGGTGGAGCGGGACCCCGCCACCTGGACCCCGGAGCTCCGGGCCCGCACCCAGGCCTACTACCGGGGCGAGGTGGAGCACGCCGACCACGTGGCAGGCCAGGTCTTCGAGCGCCTGGCGGCCCACGCGGGGGGCATCGAGCCGTGGCTGGTCTTCACCGCCGATCACGGCGAGGAGCTGTGGGACCACGGCGGCTACGAGCACGGCCACAGCATGCACCGAGAGGTGGTCCAGGTGCCCCTGCTGCTGCGGCCGCCTGCGGGCACCGAGCTGCAGCCTGGGCGACGCCAGGGCCCCGCCAGCCTGGCGGATGTGGCCCACACCATCGCCGAGGTCACGGGTGTGGGCGGGCTGGATCGTCCATCTGGCCTCTCCTTGGTGCCTGCGCTGCTGGGTGAGTCGTTGCCAATGGAGCGTGTGCGGATGCTGGCGGGTACCATCTACGGGCCCATGCGCGCCGCCACCGTGGTCGAGGGCCGCAAGACCACATGGCGCCTGGGCTACGAGTTCGAGGAGCGGGTGTCCCAGGTCTTCGATCTGCGGGCCGACCCGCTGGAGCACAGCCCCCTCGCCGTCGAGCCGCAGCTGGCAGGCAGCGCCTGGGCCGCCTTCCGCGACCTGGCCGTCACCGGGCAGGCCCTGCTGAAGGTCGAGGTCCAGCCCGGCCCCGAGCGCCCGGTGGAGCTGGTGCTGGGCTTCCCGGGGCGGGTCACCATCGTGGGCAGCAGCGCGCCCGAGGCCACCGAGCTGGCCAGCGCGGGTAGCGAGCACGAACTGAGCGTGCGTGGGGATGGTCCCGCCACGGTCTGGCTTCAGCTCGACGGCGTGCAGGAGCGCCAGGGATGGCTCGAGGCGCGAGCTGGCGACTGTCCCGACGTCGTGTGGCCCGAAGGCAGCGTCGAGGGTGACCTCGGCGTGCGCATCCCCCTGCCGTGGCGGCTGTTCCGTCCCGAACCGCCGTCCTCGCCCCCTGCGGACGAGGCCTGCGCTCGGGTTGGCTGGGCCTTCCTGGGAGGGGTGGCCCGCGGCGGCGCCCACCCCGACACCACCGAGCGCCTGCGGGCCCTCGGCTACATCGACTGAGGGCGGGACGCCTTGGATCCTTTCCTGTTCGGGGGCATCGCGCTCGGCGTCATCATCAGCTGGGCCGTTGTCCGAGCCAAGCAGGGCGGCCACATGCGGGTACAGGATGTGCTGCTGCGCTCCTCGGCCGAGCGGCTGGGAGGTGAGGTCCATTCCTCCGGGTTGGGCGGCAGCCCGCAGCTCGACGCCCCTGTGGACCGCGACGGCGTCACCCGCATCCGGTGCCGCTTCGTCTCGAAGCGGGGCAGCCCGACCGAAGAGTGCATGGAGCTGATCCTGGATCTCGACCGCGTGCTCCCCTCCCTGACCATGAGTCCCCAGGGTGCCATGGCCGAGGTGGGCAAGATCCTGGGCCTGCAGGACATCGACACC
>CAZHIK010001523.1:0-1922 GCA_964532635.1 uncultured Enterobacterales bacterium | reverse complement strand
ATCACGTTCGGGAGCTCGTCGGTCAGCTCGAGCGCGCGGCGCAGGGCCGCCGTGGCGACGTCTGGCTGCCCGGCCCGCAAGGCGGCGAGGCCCCGAACCTCATGGAGCTCGATGGGCTCCTGCTGCCCCACGATCACCTTGCCCACCTCGCTGACGAAGCGCTCACGGGTGGCGGCGATCTCCTCGAAGAGGGCCAGGTCGTCGGTCATGGAGGCTCCCGGATCAGCGGAGGGGCTGGTGGTGTTCGCCCAGCCAGCGTGCGCCCGCTGCCTGTACACCGTCGAGGGTGGAGACCTCCGCCTCGGGACAGCTGACGTCCTCACAGGCGGCAGGCTTGGTGAGGGCGATCACCGGGGTGACCCCCGAGGCGGTGAGGTTGGCGATGCTATCCAACAACGCGGCTATCGGCGTTTCCTTGCAGGGGGCGAGCACAACGCGCCCCGGAACACCGCTGTCGAAGGCCACCGCGGGCAGCCCGCGCTTGCCCGGAGGGATGGAGGGCGGGGCCGGAGCGTCGACTTCGGGGGGACCCTGGGCCTGCAGGCAGGAACCCTGCTGCACGGCCTGATCGGCAAAGACCACGGTGCAGTCCACCAGGGGCTCCGACCCGATGGTCCGCAGCACCTGGGGCAGCTGCCGCAGCCCGGCGAGGGGGTCCTCACCCTCGGCCTCCACTCGCACCTCGAAGCGCAGCTGGGCGCAGCGCTCTTCGGGCAGCAGGGTGACGTCGAGCACGGGGGAGACGCCCAGGATGGGCTCGCCGCTCCACGGCGCCGGCTGGCGGGTGTCGGTGGCGATGGGACCCAGGCTGACGGGGGGCTCCACCAGCCGCACCAGCTCGAAGGGCCCGAAGCCGGCCCACGCGGCGGTGGCCACCAGGGGGTAGACGTCGTCCCAGGGCAGCTCGGGGCCCACCTCGATGCGGGCGGGCCAGCCCTGGGAGAGCAGCGCCGCCTCGGGCGGGTCGTGGGATGTGGGATCCTGGCCAGAGCGCAGCTTGAGGGTCTTGAGCAGCTTGCGGTGGCGCGACTGGCGCAGCACGCCGGGCTCGCGCAGTTCACCCACGTGCAGGCCATCCAGGGTGATCACCCCTCCTTCGAGGCGGACCACGGCGCTCCCCGTGGCAGCCGCCCAGTCCACCTCGTCGATGGAGGGCGGCGGCTCGGGCTCGCAGCCTGCGAGCAGCGGCAGCAGCATCAGCGCACGGACCATGATCACCTCACCCTGGATCGGGCCTGTTCCCGCGACCGAGAAGCATATCCTCATGTGCGCTGGTAGCGGCGCCCCGAGGCATCACGGATCATCATTCCGTAGTCGATGAACCCGCGACGGATGGTGGCGACGTCGTCGGTCAGGGGCATCAGCCGCTCGTTGAGCTGCCGCTCGTCCCAGACCCCATCGGGCTCGAACAGCCGCAGCGCGTGGCGCAGGATCACCTGGAGCTTCTTGCGCTTCATGGGGATGGCCTTCAGGCGCCCCTCGGCATCGAGGAACGCTGCCAGCACCTTCTGCTCGTAGGGATCACCGCTGATGGTGGCGGTGTCCAGCAGCGAGTCGGGCCGCGCAAGGGACCGCGCCATGCGCTGGAGCTCTTCGGAGCGCAGCGAGTAGACGTGGTAGTGACCATCCACCTCGGCCCGCACCAGCCCGGCCTTCACCAGCTTCTGCAAGTGATGGGACACCGTGGACGCCCGCAGATCCAGCACCGTGGCCAGCTCCTCCACGCTGTGGGCGCGGTGGGCGAGCAGACCGACAATCCGCAGACGACTGCGATCGGCGAGCGCCTTGAAGAACGCGATGAGCTCTGGCTGTTCCATGACGACCTCTTTGTTTCGATATCTATCGATTCATTTCGAGGCTGTCAACGCGAACACGAACACGAACACGAACACGAACACGAACACGAACACGAACACGAACAC
>CAZHIK010001522.1:0-1924 GCA_964532635.1 uncultured Enterobacterales bacterium | reverse complement strand
CTTCTGGGCCGACCAGAAGATCGGCTGGAAGCTGTTCATCGGCGAGGCCTACGTCGGGCAGCTGCCCGTGAAGGTCGAGCTGGGTCCCGGCAGCCACATGCTCACGCTGGAGTCCCCCGACGGCGAACGGACCAGCGTGGTGCGCAACATCCAGTTCGACGCACCGGGCATCGGGATCAGCATGGACCTCCACTAGGTCCGGCGCGAGACCTCGGCGCCGGCCGTCGCAGTGCCAGAGCCAGGCCGCCACCACACCACGCCCACACACCAACGTTCCTCGCAGAGTGGCTCGAGGTGGTAACCTGCGCCGAGCGTTGCCTCGGTCAGCCCAACTCCAACCCGAAGCGAGCGAACCGTGCCGTCCGAAGACGAGATCCTGGTAGAGCTTCGAGAGGCGCGGCTACACGAGCGCCACCTGCAGGACACCGTGCGCGCCATGCGCGACGAGCTGGACCGCTTGGCGGTCATGTCGGAGGACCGCATCCGTGCCATGGAGTCGGGTTCACGCCTGGAGGAGAAGCAGCTACGAGAGACCGCCGAGCGGCTGCGGGGGCAGCTGGAACGCCTGCGGCTCGAGAAGGAGGAGGAGGCCCGGGCGGCCGCGCGCACGGCCGAGGCCGAGGCCGACCTGCTGCAGGCCACCATCCGCGAACTGCGACAGGAGCTCGAGTCGCTCGAGCTGGACAAGGACCAGACCCTCCGCGAGGCCCAGCGCACCGCCAGCCAGGAGGCGCGCCAGCTCCGCGAGACCATCGAGGGGCTGCGCAACGAGCTGGAGCGCCAGGAGCTGGAGCGGGAAGAAGCGGTGAGGCGAATCCAGCGTCAGGCAACCCAGGAGTCCCAGCAGCTGCGCGACACGGTGCGGGCGCTTCGGGATGAGCTGCAGCGCACCCGGATCGGACACGAGGACGCACTGCAGATGCAGCTCCGCGAGCACCGCCAGCGCGAGCAGCACCTGAAGGACACCATCAAAGCCATGCGAGAGAGGCTCGAGCATGACCACTGAACCGAGCGAGATGATGGAGACGGGCGAGGTCAGCGCCGAGCTGCTGGTCGAGGTCTCACACCGCCTGGCCGGGGCGCGGACCCTCAACGAGCAGCTCAACGCCATCGTCGAGATCGCGGTCCGCACCACCGGCGCGGAGCAGGGCTCGATCTTCCTGCACGACGCCGCCACGGGCGAGCTGTACACACGCATCCAGTACCGCAACTTCAACCGCGAGGTGCGCATCCTGGACACCAGCGGCATCGCTGGCCAGGTCTACACCTCCGGCCAGGGCATCATCGTCCTGGACCCCTACTCGGACGAGCGCTTCAACCGGGACGTGGACGAGCTGACAGGCTTCGTCACCCGCAGCATCGTGACCGCGCCGGTGCGCACGGTGAACGGCGAGATGCTGGGTGTGCTGCAGTGCCTCAACAAGCTCGACGGTGAGTTCACACAGGACGATCTGGTGCTGCTCGAGGCCATGGGCACCCAGGCCTCCATCGTGCTCCAGAGCACCCTGTACATCCTCAAGATGGAGCGCCTGCGCAAGGTCGAGGCCGAGTTCCTCGAGATCGTGGCCGAGGTCTCCTCCGAGATCCAGCTGGGCCCGCTGCTCCAGAAGATCATGGCTGCGGTGACGCGCATGCTGGACGCGGACCGCTCCACCCTGTTCCTCAACGATGAGCGCACAGGCGAGCTGTTCACCGAGATCGGCCAGGGCCTGGGCGCCACCAAGATCCGCCTGCCCAACGACGCGGGGATCGCCGGCAACGTCTTCACCACCGGGCAGACCATCAACATCCCCTACGCCTACGCCGACCTGCGCTTCGACCCCAGCTTCGACAAACAGACCGGCTACTTCACCCGCTCCATCCTCTGCGTGCCGGTGAGCAACAAGGAGGGCAAGCGCATCGGCGTCACACAGGTGCTCAACAA
>CAZHIK010001521.1:0-1928 GCA_964532635.1 uncultured Enterobacterales bacterium | reverse complement strand
GATCATCATCGATCGCCAGGCCCGGGTGGTCTGGGCCCGGGCCTCCCAGGTGGGGCGCATCACGCTGCAGCCCTGGCTCTCACTGGATGGCAGCGGGCTGTCCTTCGAGCTCAACAGCTTCTGGGCCATCTTCGACGAGGGGCTCGCCTCCCAGGTGCTCCGGGTGGGGATCGACGGCAGCGTCCTCGAGGAGATCGACACCCCCGGCCTGCACCACGCGGTCACCGAGCTGGGGGATGGCACCATCGCCTGGTCCGCGGGCTCGGATGGCAACCACTCCATCGAGATCCGGCCCCCCGGGGGGGAGCAGCAGGGGCTGTGGGACTGCGGCGCCTTCTACGGCGAGCTGGGCGTCAGCGGTGAGTGCTACGCCAACTCCATCACCTGGAGCGCGGACACCGACAGCGTCCTGTTCTCCACTCCCGACCTGGCCACAGTGATCGAGATCGACGCGACCACCGGCGAGAGCCTGCGATGGTTCGGCGGCCTCCCCGGCGCCTGGAGCTTCGAGCCATCCGGCAGCGGGTTCTACTGGCAGCACGGCGCAACCTTCACCCCGGCGGGGACGTTGCTGACCTCCAGCGCCGACGCTCCCAGGGACCTGGCTCTGGAGACCCTGGCGCGGGAATACGAGCTGGACCACGACACCCGGACACTGCGCGAGGTCTGGAGCTTCGGTCAGGGCGAAGGCATCTTCGGCGAGCAGCTGGGTGAGGCCCGGCGCCTCGAGGGTGGCAACACCCTGCACAACATGGGCACGGCTCTCCGCGTCCGGGAGATCACCCCCGAGGGCGAGGTGGTCTGGGACCTGGCCTGGTCGGGCTGCTGGTGGATCGGCCGCACCGAGCCCATCGCGGATCTGTACGAGCTGCTGCCCTGAGGCCTGCCCACGGAGCACCGGACGGGGTCACGGACGGCACGACGTGTGGTCGGATCCGTGCTAAGGTCTTCCCGAATTTCGGGGTCGGTGCTTCGAATCATGCGCGTCGTGCTCGTCAATCCGCCGCTGGACGTGCTCACGGCGCGGGGCCGCCTGACCCCTGTTGCCCGGCATCTGTTCTACAACTCCGCCCCGCTCGGGTTGCTGTACCTGGCCGCGGTGCTGGAGCATGACGGCATCGAGGTGAAGCTGGTGGATGCCGCTGCCCGTGGCCTGGACGCGCCGGCCACCCTTGGCGTCATCGCTGCTGCAGCCCCCGACCTTGTGGGCCTCACCGCCACCTCCGCGACCTTCCCCGACGCCCTCGCCCTGGGCCGTGAGCTGCGGGCCGGCCTCCCCGAGGTTCCTCTCGTGCTCGGAGGGATCCACGCCACCCTCCATCCCCGCGACAGCCTGTCCCATGGTGTGTTCGATGTCGCCGTGCTGGGGGAGGGGGAGGCCACCCTCGTCGAGCTGGCGCGGGCCGTCGAGGCCGGACTGGCGCTGGATGGGATCGCCGGGCTCGCGCTGTCGGGACCCGACGGCGTGCGGCAGACGGCCCCTCGGGCTCCGCTCCAGGATCTGGACGAGCTTCCCTACCCCGCACAGCACCTCGCCCCACTGCGGGACTACGCCCCCATGCCCGCCGACCAGCGGGAGCTGCCAAAGCTCACCATGCTCACCAGCCGTGGTTGCCCACACGGCTGCATCTTCTGCCAGGGTGCATGCACGCCCTACCGCAGCCACTCCACCGAGCGCATCGTGGACGAGCTGGACTGGCTAGTGCGGCGCTTCGGCGCACGCGACGTGGCCTTCATCGATGCCCTGTTCTGTGCTGGGCGAGCCAGGGTGGAGTCGATCTGCCATGCCATCCTCGAGCGGGACCTGCAGGTGTCGTGGACCTGCTCCACGCCGGTGGACGTGCTGGACGCCGAGCTGCTGGCGCTGATGGCCCGAGCGGGCTGCTGGCGCACACGCTTCGGCATCGAGAGCGGCTCGGATCGTGTCC
>CAZHIK010001520.1:0-1930 GCA_964532635.1 uncultured Enterobacterales bacterium | reverse complement strand
AGATGGTGCTGGAGCGTCCGGTGTGGCCGACCTGCTGTCCGACGGCAGCGCTGGCGCCGACCTCGACGCCGCCCTCGCCGGCGCCGCCGGTGTGGAGACTGCCCCTGCCATGGAGCCGGCTGAGGCCGAGCCCGAGCGCTCGGCGGCTGCTGATCCCGCTCCCATGGACGAGGCCGAGGACGACGGGGAGCTGGCCTTCTCCCAGCCCGACGAGCCCGCTGGCCCCCAGCTGGACTGGGGTGGCACCCTGTTCCTCTCCAACGACGACTCCATGAGCCTGGCCTCGGCCCAGCGCCTGCTGTGGGCCGTCAAGAACAGCGCCCGGATCACCCCCGACCAGGTGCGGCCCCACGAGCTGCTCAACTACTTCTCCTTCGACACGGTGCCCGTGGACGACGGTCAGGTCTTCTCCATCCACGCCTCGGGTCAGCAGACCGGCTCCGACAGCATGACCCTGGCCCTGGCCGTGCGCGGCGCCAACCCCCCGCGCCAGCCGCTGGACATGACCATCCTGGTGGACCGCTCCGGCTCCATGAGCGCCGAGGGCCGCATGAGCTACCTCAAGCGCGGCCTGAACACCATGACCGGCAGCCTGCACGAGGGCGACCGTGTCTCGCTGGTGCTGTTCGACTCCTCGGTCTGCACCCCCCTCGAGAACTACGTGGTGGGCCGCGACGATCCCTCCCTGCTCATCCAGGCCATCGCCGACATGCAGCCCCGGGGTAGCACCAACCTCGACGCCGGCCTGAAGGAGGCCTACCGGATCGCCACCGCCCACGTGGACAGCGACTCCCAGGATCGCAATCGCCGGGTGATGGTGGTCACCGACGCCTTCCTCAACACCGGTGATGTCAACACCAACACCGTCTCCGAGATCGGCAAGGCCTACGAGGAGCACGGCGTGCGCATGACCGGCGTGGGCGTGGGCCGCGAGTTCAACGACACCATGCTCGACAAGCTCACCGAGAAGGGCAAGGGCGCCTACGTCTACCTGGGCAGCGAGGCCGTGGTCGATCGTGTCTTCGGTATCGGCTTCGACAGCCTCACCCGCACCATCGCCCACGACGTGCGCTTCGCCCTGTCCCTGCCCGACTCCCTGGCCGTCGAGAAGTTCTACGGCGAAGAAGCCAGCACAAACCCCGACGACATCCAGCCCATCAACTACTACGCGGGCACTACCCAGCTGTTCCTGCAGGACCTGGCCGCCCGCGCCCCCAAGAAGGGCGACCGGGTCAACATGACCATCAGCTGGAAGGACGCCGCCACCGGCCAGGCCCGTGAGCAGCAGTTCACCACCACCGTGGGCCGCCTGCTGGCCGCCGATACCCACAACGTCGACAAGGCCCAGGCCCTGATGGCGTGGACCGACATGCTGATGACCGACGCCATGGGTGGCAGCGGCTGCGCCGAGGGCTTCGATGCCTACAAGGCCGAAGCCAGCTTGGTGGGCGACGACGCCGAGGTGGCTTACGTCAACGGCCTGGTCGGCCAGCGCTGTGGCGTCGAGGTCCCCACCACGCCGGCGCCGGCCCTGGCGGGTGTGGCCTACAAGGTCAAGCTCGACAGCGACCTGCCCATCGCCGAGGTGATGATGGAGTGCGAAGGCAAGCGCATCGCCAAGGCCCTGGGCGCAGGCACCACCGTGGCCAGCTTCACCGTGCCCCCGGGCTCCTGCCTGCTCTCCCTGCAGGGCAACGTGCCCATGCAGACCACCGTCGAGGTCCCCAGCACCGGCGGCGACGTGCGCTGTGTGGTACGCGGCGGGCGCATGAGCTGCAGCTAGCCTCGCCAGCGAGCATCCCAGCGGGCGCCCACCACGGGCGCCCGCGCTGCTTCAGGCCCCACAGTCGCCCTCGTAGAGCTTCACTTCATCGATGAGTACGTGGTGCTCCTCCCAGTAGGAGGTGCCTGTGGTGAAGGTGATGAAGGC
>CAZHIK010001519.1:0-1934 GCA_964532635.1 uncultured Enterobacterales bacterium | reverse complement strand
GTACTCGCCGCCCGCCTGTCCGGGGATCGGGCGGGGGGAGAGGCCGGTGTCGGGATCCCAGTCGTAGGGCAGCACGCCTTCCTTCCACGGGGACTGGTCCACCGGGGGAGCCAGCCACTCGGGCTGGACGTTGGGCCGCGGGAAGGGCTGCACGCCGGTGGCCAGGTTGGCGTCGGTGAGCACGAAGACCGGGCCGCGGAAGGCCTCGGCCAGCTTGCGGGCCGTGACCATGAAGTGGCAGGTCTCCTCGATGGTGGCCGGGGCGATGATGATCTTGGGAGCATCGCCCGGGGCGCCGTAGAGGGTGGCCAGCAGGTCACCCTGCTCAACCTTGGTGGGCAGGCCGGTGGAGGGACCACCGCGCTGGACCAGGCCCAGCACCAGCGGAATCTCGGCCATGACCGCCAGGCCGATGAACTCGGTCTTGAGGGCCAGGCCTGGACCCGAGGTGATGGTGCAGGCGGTCTTGCCGGCGTAGCTGGTGCCGATACCGAAGCCGATGGCGGCGATCTCGTCTTCGGCCTGGTGCACGCAGCCGCCGATCTTGTGGAAGACCTCAGCGAGGTAGTGGGAGGCCGAGGTGGCGGGGGTGATGGGGTACATGGAGACCATCTCCATGCCCGCACACATCACGCCCAGGCCCATGGCCTCGTTGCCGTTCATCACGATGAGCGGCTTGTCGTTGTCCCACTTGGGCACCACGTAGCGCTCGGTGATGTGCTCCTTGGCGAAGGCCTGCCCGTGCTCGAGCAGCCGCAGGTTCATGTCCACGACCTTGGCGCTCTTGGAGCGGAAGATGAACTTGATCTGTTCCCGCGCCAGCCCGAGATCCCGCTGGTAGATCTCGCAGAGCATCCCCAGCACGAACATGTTCAACCCCAGCCGCGGGTTGGGGGTGATGGTGAGGCAGGCCTCTTCCATGGCCAGCTCGCGCACGTCGATGCCCATGTCGCGGAACTGGGCGACAGCGTCGGCGTAGGCCTTCTGGATGGCCGGGTCGGGATCGGTGGCCCACTTGCTCTCGAGCAGCAGGATGGTGCCCTTGCGATAGGCGCCCTGCTCGATGCGGCCGTAGAGCACCTGCTCGTTGAGCGCCACCACCATGTCGGCTTCGTCGCCCATGTTGGTGATGTTGCGATCGCCGATGCGGATGCGGATGCCCGAGGCGCCGGCCCGGGAGCGGGAGGGCGGCTTGATCTCGGCCGGGATGATCTCGACCGTCCACACGCCGTTGCCCATCTTGGCGCTGATGGCGCTGAAGGACTGGCCGCACTTCTGTGCGCCCTGTCCGGAGTCGCTGACGATCTCGACGATGTGCTCGCGCACGGTGCGCGCGGCGGGGTGGTCACCGGGTTCGGTGTGGTGGCTCATCTCGTACCTTCGTGAGAGGGTTGGAGCGGTGAGGGACGGTGGCAGGCGAGCGGAGCTCGGCCGCTTGGAACACGTGCCCGGAGTTCCGCAGCGTCGGCGAGGAAACGTGACCTCGATGGGGCTTTGTCCGCGACATGGTTCGCGTGGGCGCGAGGTGCGACCCTGGGCCTCCTGGGCGTTTCGCCCATGTACCATGAGGAGGGGGCGACGCCGCTCGGGAACAGGGTGGACCTGACCTGGATCACCGTCGGCGGTCCGGGGGGTCGCGAGACCGTAACACTCCGGAAAGAACCGCTTCTCCGTATGCGCTCCCCGAGCCCCCCATCGAGCCTGGCCCCAGAAGGCGCGGAGCCGGTTAGGCCCCGGCTCCCTCGACCTCGACGGAGCCACCATGACCGCCGAAGCAAAGCTCGCTCTCTCCCCTGCCCTCCCCTCGCTCACGGCCCCCTCTGTGCTCTGCATCATGGACGGCGTGGGTTGGGGCCGACGTGACGAGGGCGATGCTGTCCACACCGCCAACACGCCCACCCTGGACCGCCTGATGGCGGAGCACCCCTGGCGCC
>CAZHIK010001518.1:0-1934 GCA_964532635.1 uncultured Enterobacterales bacterium | reverse complement strand
CGGCTGTCCGGTGACCACCAAGTACGGCATCGACACCGGCGGCGACACCGGCGAGGCCGAGCAGGTCGCTGCGCCAGTGGACTTCGAGGGCCAGCCCCTCGAGCGCTCCCAGCCCACCCGGCCCATCACCGAGCCCGCCCCCGAGTAGACGTGGGCCTGCGCTCCCGCGCCCGGCGGCGCCTGCTGCCGGCGTACCACCACGCCGTCCGGCGCTCGCCGGATCTGCGATACCTGTTCTTCGAGATCACCCAGCGCTGCAACCTGGCCTGCGCCCACTGCGGCAGCGACTGCACCGCCAGCGCAGAGCATCCCGACCTGCCCGTGGACGTGGCCCTGAGCGTCGCGGCGGAGATCGCCGGCGCCATGGACCCCAGCCCAATCGCCGGCGTCATCACCGGGGGTGAGCCCCTGTGCCACCCCGGAGTGTTCGAGCTGGGCGCCGGGCTGGCTCGGCTTGGTTTCCCCTGGGGCATGGTCTCCAACGGCTGGCTGTGGGATCCCGAAGCCGTCGCGCGCTCCAAGGCCGCCGGGATGCACTCGGTCTGCATCAGCCTCGATGGCCTCGAAGCCAGCCACGACGCCCTGCGAGGCCGCTCGGGCAGCTTCGAGCGTGCGCTGCGGGCCATCGACCTGATCCGGGGTCCCGATGGACCCCCTGTGATGGACGTGGTCACCTGCGTTCACCCCGGCAACCTGGCCGAGCTGGACGCTGTGCACGACCTGCTGGTGGCCCACCGGGTGCCCGCCTGGCGCCTGTTCACCATCGACCCCATCGGGCGGGGGGCGGCACCGGCCTTGCAGCTGGACACCGCGGGCATGCACGAGCTGATCCGCACCGTCGCAGCGCTGAAGACCTCGAGCACAATGAAGGTCAACTTCGGCTGCGGCGGCCACCTGGGCTACGCCTCCAACCGCGCCGTGCGCGACAGCGACTACGTCTGTCTGGCGGGCGTGCGTGTGGCCGGGGTGATGGTCAACGGGGACATCCTGGCCTGCCCCAACAACCACCGCGGCCTGGCCCAGGGCAGCGTCTTTCGGGACTCGTTCGTGCAGACCTGGCGCGATGGCTTTCGGCCCTTCCGGGACCGTCGCCTGACCCGCAGCCCGCAGTGCGAGGGGTGCGGCGAGTGGGGCCTGTGCCAGGGCAACGACATGCACCTGTGGGATCCGGAGCGGGGCGAGACCCGCCTGTGTCACTACCAGCGGTATCAGCTGGAGGGGTTCTCCCCCGAGTCGGGGTGACAGTGGCAGCAGTCGTCGCAGCTTCCCGGCTGCGTGCACTCCCCCCGGATGACGTGGCTGTGGGAGACCATCCGCAGACCGTGCTGCGCAGCCAGGGCCTCTTGGCGAGCCTCGATGACGGGATCGCTGAACTCGAAGATCCGGCCGCAGGTGATGCAGACCAAGTGGTCGTGGTGCTCGGCCTGGGGTGCCACGAGCTCGTAGTGGACCTGGGCCCCCTGCAGCGCGTGGCGGACGAGGATGCCAGCGTCCTCGAACAGCTTCACCGCACGGTAGACCGTGGCCTGTCCGATGCCGGGATGCGCCTGGCCCACGTGGCGGGCCAGCTGCTCCATGGTGACGTGGCCGGGCAGATCGAGCAGGGCCCTCAGGATGCGCTCCCGCTGGCGGGTGCGCTTGAGGCCCCGGGCAGCGAGGTGGCGCTGCAGCTGCAGCTGGATGGCATCGGCCGGGTTCATTCCGAAGCCAGGATAACCTCGTGCAGCGCCAAGACCCGGCGGGTGGCCTCGACCGCCGCCCGGCTGGACAGGGTGGCGCCGCTGACCGGGCTCACCGCCGAGCGGCCTGTGCGGAGCTGCCGACCGAGCCCGAGGCCCTGGAAACCCGAGTAGAACCCTGACGGTGGGCGATGCTGCTCCTCGCCGTCGAAGCTCAGCAGCTCCACCCGGGCCACGGCGCCGGCCGGGTGGAGC
>CAZHIK010001517.1:0-1936 GCA_964532635.1 uncultured Enterobacterales bacterium | reverse complement strand
GTCGCGGCGGCGACGTGGGCTTCGTTTCCGCCGAGGGCAAGCCTGGGCTCGACGCGGCCATCGTGGAGAAGGCCTTCTCCATGTCCGTGGGTGAGGTCTCCGAGCCCTTCCTCACCGAAGATGGCTACAACGTGGTCTACGTGGCCAACAAGCGCGAGCGCGTCGAGCGCACCTTCCAGCAGATGAAGGGCTCCGTGCTCCGCAAGGTCAAGAACGAGAAGCTCAAGGAGCTGTACCAGGGCTACGTCGAGGAGCTCAAGACCACCTCCGACATCCAGATCAACGAGGACAAGCTGGCCGCCATCGACATCAAGGCTGCCGTCAAGGCCGCGCCCCCGGGCATGGAGATCAACCCCATGATGGCGCGTCCCGATGCCAAGCTCCCTGGGGCCGATCAGGCCGAAGAGGGCGGCACCGAGGAAGCTGCCGGCGCCGAGTAGGGTTGTCGTACCGCTCACCATGACCAACCGCATCCACGCCTTTCTGCTCGCGGCCGCCCTGGGGCTCTCCATCGCGGCCGCGCCGCTGCGTGCCGAGGTCGTCGATCGCATCGCTGCGGTGGTCAACGACGAAGTGATCACCTGGAGCGAGGTCTACGAGATCGGGGGAGACCACATCGAGCGTAGTGCGGCTTCCGTCCCCGCCCAGCGCCGAGCTCTCGAGCTCGAGGTGCTCGACGTACTCATCGGGCGCCGCCTGGTCGCGCAGGAGATGCGCAAGCTGGGCATCGAGGTGGGCGATCAGGAGATCGAGCGAGCCCTGGCCGACATCGCTCGGCAGAATGGCCTGGACCGCGAGCAGCTGCGCATCGAGGTCGAGGGTTCCGGCATGCTCTGGGACGCCTACCTCGAGGAACTCACCGAGAACCTGCGGGAGATGATGTTCAACCAGTCGGTCCTGGCTCCGCGCATCACCATCCGCGAGGACGAGCTGCGCGATGCCTACCGCCGCGGCGCCTCCTCCCTGGCTGGCCCCGAGCAAGCCGAGCTGCAGACCATGCTGCTGGCCTACCCGCCCGAGGCCACCGATGAGCAGATGGCCGAGATCCTGGAGCAGGCCAACACGCTGCGTGCTCAGGCCCTCGAGGGGGCCGTCTTTGCAGACCTGGCAGCGGAGCACAGCGCTGAGCCCTACGCTTCCCGTAGGGGTCAGATGGGCACCTTCCGCCAAGGCGAGCTGGTCGGCACCCTCGATCGCCCTGCCTTCGAGACCGCCGTGGGTTCGGTGGCCGAGCCCATCGTGACGCCCCAGGGTGTCTTCCTCCTCCACGTCGTCAGCCGAGGCCAGCCCGACGCCCCGCCTTTCGAGGAGCTGAAGGACCGACTCGCCCAGCAGCTCATGGAGCTGAAGTACGACGAGGCGCGGGAGCAGTGGGAGGTCCAGGCCCGGCGCCGGGCCTCGGTGAAGGTGCTGCTCGAGGACATGTAGGGGAGGGGTTTACCCCCTCCCGTTCCCGAGAAGGCTTGCCGCGTGAGCGGGCGGACATAAAGTCCGCCCCTACATTCTCGAGGTTTGCGTGGCCGAGCTTCTACCCATCGTCGTGACGCCTGGTGATCCCTCCGGTGTGGGGGCCGAGGTGACGTTGAAGGCGAGTCCGCAAGCAACCGGTCGGCTGGTGCTGGTGGGGGACTCCGCCTGGATCCTGGCCGAGGCCGAGCGCCAGGGTGTCGAGCTGCCGCGCATCCAGGCACTGGCGGACGCGCCCGACGGTCTGTCTCTGCTCCCACCACCCGCTGGCGATGAGCCCGTCGAGGTGCGCTCCATCCGCTACGCGGCTCTGGCCTGTCTGGACGGTCGGGCCCGGGCCATGGTCACCGGGCCCATCCACAAGGCGCGGCTGGCGGCCCAGGGCTTCGGCTTCCCGGGCCACACCGACTTCCTGGGGGAGCTGTGCGGCGTCGAGCAGCCCGTGATGGCGTTTGTGGGCCGTCGGATG
>CAZHIK010001516.1:0-1939 GCA_964532635.1 uncultured Enterobacterales bacterium | reverse complement strand
ACCCCACCGGGCTGGCGGGGGGCACCCGGGCCTCCATCGAGGCGGCCATGTCCCCGGCCCAGCCTCCGAGCATCGCATCCACCGGCCCCCGGGCGATGCGAAGCCACTCCCCCTCCAGGACCTCCCCGGGCTGTAGTCGCTTGCCGCCGTAGTCGAGGCGCACTGCGAGGCTCTGGGCCCCCCGGTTCGCGTAGAACAGCTCGCCGAGCGCCGCACGCTGTGTGACGAAGCCCAACAGCACGGCGTCGGACTCTCCCACCGCCTGCAGCACCGTGAGCAGGGCGCTGATCAGGCCGTCCTTGCGGCCCCAGAAGGGCGAGTCCACGAAGTGGTTCATCAAGGCGAAGGAGCGCAGCAGGGGCAGAGCGGGCTTGCTGTCACCGGCCACCGAAGCGCTGGGGGTCCAGCTCTGGTAGCCGTGCTGGTACAGGCGCAGCCGACCGGGCTCTCGCAGCAGGGGCCAGTCCTCTGCGGTGACCAGGGCACACACACCATCGAGCATCACCGGCTCGGCCGATGTGTTGCACAGCTGGAATCCCAGCCTGAGCGCGCCGCCATCCCGCTCGTGGCGCCACTCGAGCGCGAGGGGCTGCGCGCCCCCACCGCGACGTTCGATGCGCAGGGCGAAGCGGACCGGCTCGTCAGCCAAGCCACGAAGGGTGATCGCGTCGTCATGGGCAGTGTCGAGGGCGATGTTGACGGGATCGATTCTGGTCATGAGGAGGGACTATCAAGAAACGGTGGTCCGACCCGACCGTGGAGAGCGACGCAGGGGGGCACGGCCCCACCTGTCCCTCCGGGTGGTCCCTGGAAGACCACGTACCCACAGCCCCGCCCCCCATCGCGTTACCCCTCCCCCATGAGCACCTCCCCGCGCCCCGACCTCGCCTCCGTCTTCTTCGAGCAGCCCCCCACCGCCGCGCAGCGCCTCAAGGGGGACGTCGCCGGCCGCTTCACCTTTGGCGGCCTGGACGGCGACGCAAGCAGGGCCATCCCCCTCGAGGCCCGGCCCTATCCCGAGGTGGACGGGCTGCGGTCCTTTCATGCCGCCGAGGGCGAACCCGCAACCCTCGACCCGAGCAGCGAGGACGTGCTGGTCGGCACCGTGCGCATGGGCTTCGGCCACCACCGCATCGCCTACTCGGTCTACACCTGGGCCCTGGCCACCGACCGCACGCCCTGGCTGCACGACCTGCTGGACATCGACAGCCCCGAGGCCAGCACCATCGCGGGCATCGACGCCTTCTACAGCCGCTGGTCCCGCCGGGCCGCGGATCTCGGAGGCATCATCGAGTGGGCCTGGGGCAAGGCCATGCAGCAGGGCGACCTGGACTCCCTGCGCTTCTCGTGCCGCCTCGCCGAGAAGGTGGCACCCCTGATGCGCCACCTGCCCAAGGACCTGCCCGTCATCGCCACCTACCCACTGTGCGGCCAGATCGCGGTGGCCTGCGGCTTCGAGCGCGTGGTCAACCTGGTGGTGGACAACTACCCCCAGCACTTCGTGCTGGTCCCCGGCGCGCTCAACCTGGTGCAGAGCCCCGGCTACTTCACCAAGCTGCTGCAGCTGGGAATGCCCCCGGAGTCGGTGGCCTGGGCTGGCGCCTGGGTCAGCCACGGCATCTCTGCCAACGCCATCGCCGACAGCGCGGCCCGTATCGCACGCCATGCCGCGAAGAAGCCGCTGCGGCTGCTCGTTCCGGTGGGCGGCGCGGGCGCCCAGAAGGTGTTCATCAACGGGCTGTTGGGGGAGATCGCCCCCCTGCTCCGCGAGGGCCGGGTTCGGGTGATGCTCAATGCCGGCGACCACGACCACATGGAGCAGGCCTTCACCGCCCGGCTCGCGGAGCTTGGCCTCGAGCACGACCGGGTCACCAGCTATGCGCGGCTGCGTGACTTCTGTGCCGCCCACCCCCTCGACGGCGACGAGCCAGGCCCCGCC
>CAZHIK010001515.1:0-1942 GCA_964532635.1 uncultured Enterobacterales bacterium | reverse complement strand
GGGGGGATCCCGATGCGCGTGGCCGAGGGGGGATCCCGATCCGTGGGCGGTGAAGAGTTGTACCAGGGTGCCATGATCGTGCGCCGACTACTGATGGCGTACGTCTCGGGCGTGGCGCGATCCTGCGCCTACACCGACTTCGCCGAGCCGGCCGCCCTGGATGACCTCTGGCAGAAGATGTGGAGCACCGGCATCCGCAACGACGTGTACGCTGAACACCAGGCACCCTGGTACCTCGACGCCACAGACGCCCAAGGCTTCCTGCAGGAGACCCACGCGTGGCGCCGACCGGCCTGGTACGCGCTACAGCGACTGGTGTGGCTGCTCCACCAGACAGGCAACGTGGAGTTTCTTGGGGAAAAGAAAACCCGAGATGTGCTCATCAAGCTGACAGCGAGCGAGGGCTTCCGGCATCCGGACGATGCGGAGGCGGAGCCGGGCGAGCTGATCACCGTCTGGGACGAGGCGCACATCGCGTGGCGATGTCGGTTCCCGGAGGACATGGAGGAGCCGGACCGGGGGGAGTTCTTCGAATTCCGGATCGAGCTGGGGACGAGCGAGGAGTTCCGGCTTATGTCGTTGGTGCCGGAGGTGAGACTGCCGAAATTCTCGGGAGACCCCACGCTGCTACTCGGCTATCCGGACTGGGAAGAGCCAAACTGGGATCAACACCGAGGGGATGGCGGAGGCTACACCACCGCAGAGTGGGACTCTCTTTCTTCCAGGTTCGGTGTCTTCGCCCTCGACATTCGAGTGGTGTGCGAAATTCCGGGAGTGCACGAACGAGGCTACCAGTTCTCGGCGCCTGACGACAACCCAGCACCCGTCTGCATCCTCACCAAGCCCAGGACCGTGGTTGTGCAGTAGCCTGGACTGGCTTTGCTCACTCAATCCGCGCGACGCGGAACCCGATATCGTAGTTCCCGAGGGTGAGTCGGTTCCAGCCTCTCGCCGCGGATCGCAAGTAGTGGGGTGAGCAGTTGAAGGCACCGCCGCGCACTGCAGCCTGGTAGCTCTCCTCTTCGTCCCACGGATCGACATCGTCTCCACCGTAGTCCCCCTCCGCTGCACGATCGGACAACCACTCCATCACGTTTCCGTGCATGTCGTGCAGGCCCCAGGGATTGGGGGCCTTGGAGCCAACGGGCTCGGCCGTATGGTCCTCGCTGCGGTTGCCGCGGTACACCGCCACATCGTCCAGAACCTCGCCATTGTCGAGTACAAGGCTCCCATCACAGTCGTCCTCCTGACCCTCCTGCAGGTTGCCCCCGTTGGAAAAAGCCGAGGTAGTCCCCGCTCGAGCCGCATACTCCCACTCCGCCTCGGTGGGCAGTCGATACCCCTCACACTCGTAGGGTGAGCCGTAGGAGGAATCGAACTCGCACTCGCTGGCCCAGCCCTCGCCAACGCACAGGTAGCACTCGGCGAGGCCTGCGGCTGCGGACAAGGCGTTCGTGAACGCCACCGCTTCGTGCCAGGAGACACTGTAGGCGGGGCAATCATCTCGATAGGAACTGGCGTCGCAGTCGTACTCCATCGCCGCTTCGAACTCCGCCTGGGTCACCTCGTACTTCCCCATCCAGAAGTTCCGCGTCAACGTCACCTCGTGCTGGGTCTCGTCGTCGTCTCGGCCCACCTCGTCCTCAGGGCTGCCCATGATGAAGCTGCCCGCTTCGATGAGCACCATGTCGGGGAAGACGATGTCGGTGTCCGAGTCGGCGTCCGAGTCGGCATCCGTGTCCGAGTCGGCGTCGGTGTCGGTATCCGCCTCCGGAGTGTCCGGGGCGGTGTCGTCGGTCTTGTCGCCACAGGCCGGGCCCAGGCACAGGGCCAGCATGATCAGACACGAAGGAATGAACAGGATTCGCATGACTCTTCTCTCTTCGGGGGCGCGGCGCCGAGGCCGGGCCCCCTCACAAGGGCACGGCGCTGGGGCCGTCCC
>CAZHIK010001514.1:0-1942 GCA_964532635.1 uncultured Enterobacterales bacterium | reverse complement strand
CCTCCTCGTCGGCCTGGCCGGAGGCACCGCCTCAGGCAAGACCACCATCGCCCGCAACCTGGTCGAGGCCATGCCGGGCTTGCTCTGCATCGCCCACGACCGCTACTACCACACGGTCCCCGACCCCAACAGCCACAACTACGACCACCCCTCGGCCCTGGACTCGGCGCTGCTGTGCGACAACCTGGACCGCCTGGTCGTGGGCCGGCCAGCCGAGCTGCCCTGCTACGACTTCGCCACCCACACCCGCCTCGAGAACACCGAGCAGGTGGAGCCCGCCGAGGTGGTGCTCGTGGAAGGCATCCTGGTGCTGGCCGATCCCCGCCTGTCCAAGCGCTTCGACCTGAAGGTCTACGTGCACGCCCCCGACGACGTGCGCCTCATGCGCCGAATCCGGCGCGACGCGGTGGAGCGGGCCCGCTCGGTGGCCTCGGTCCTACGCCAGTACGAGACCACGGTGCGGCCCATGCACATGGAGTACGTGGCCCCCTGCTGGGAGCGGGCCGACCTGGTGCTCGACGGCGAGGCCGACATCGCCGCCGAGACCGAGCGCCTCGCGGCGGCGATCCGAGCGCAGCTCGAGCAGGGGCCGCGTCCCTACTCCCCCCAGCCGTCGTCCGCCCAGTCGTCCTCTTCCTCTTCCTCTTCGTTCTCGGGCTCTTCCGGACGCTTGTAGCCACGGTTGCTGTGGCGCTCCCCGGCCAGATCCTCGGCCGTGGGCTCGGCGGGGGCGTTCGCCCCGCTGCCCGCAGAGACTGTGATGCCAAACGCCCACTTGGCGCTGCCGTCGTCCGGGTCCTCGACGATGACGTTCACCCGATAGTCACCGGCCTTGGCGGACTCGGAGCCCTTGTAGCTGATGATGCCCGTGGTCTCGTCGATGCTCATGCCCTCGGGCTCGCCCTCGAGCCGGTAGCTCAGGGGTTCCTCGTCGATGTCCGTGGCCTGTACCTGGAAGCCATCGATACTACGCAGGTCACGTGGTTTGCTCGCGATCTCCGGTGGGGTGTTGCGCACGATGATCAGGCCTGACAACCCCTCGGTCTCGTGCCCTTTGGCGGTGGCCAGCACTCGCAGCTGCACCGTGTCGCCCTTCTTGTAGTGGGCGTTGGAGAGCCGCGACTGCCGCTCACCGCGGATCTCCACTTCGTTCACCAGCCAGGCGTACTCCCAGCGAATGTAGTCGCCATCGGGATCTTCGCCCTCGACCTCCACGGTGATGTCGTCCCCAGTGCGCGGGCTGGCGGGATCGACGGTGATGCTGGTGATCACAGGAGCCCGGTTGGCATCGATCACCGGACCGGCGTCGGTGTCGTCGGTGACCACCGCTGCCGCGGGGGGCGGCAGGTCCTGCTGCTGGACCTCCTGCGTTGGCACCGGCACGGGCGGCAAGGGATCACAGGCGAAGAGCAGGAGAAACGGCAGCGCGAGGCGAGACATCCGGGGGCCTCCATAGGCAGCTCACGATCACCGTTGTATCATCCCCTGCAGGCGCGGAGAGGCGATAGAGCCCCACCCGAGGCAGCAGCATGAGCACCCCACCGACCCCGGAAGCCACAGAGTCCACCCAGCCGCTCCGCATCGACCTCGCCCTCGAAGGTGAGGAGGGGGAGCGCTGGCGGGTACGGGTGGGCCTGCGTCCCCGTGACCGCCCGGTCTACATCGACGGCGCCACGGTGGCCCTGAACGACGGCACCGGCCGGCAGCTGGGACCCGCCGTGGTCCTGCCTGTTGCTGGCGAGATCGCCGACTACGTCGAGGTCCACGCCCGGGTCCAGGGCCCCCTCACCATCCGAGCGGGCACTCAGCTCCGCTGCACCGTGTTCTTTTCCTCGGGGAGAGAACCCCAGGTGGCCGAGGAGCTGGTGGCCCCCAGCCGCGGCTTCTCTCCCTGGCTGCGGGGCGACTGCGCCATGGATCCCCTCCCCCCAGTCGAGGGCCG
>CAZHIK010001513.1:0-1946 GCA_964532635.1 uncultured Enterobacterales bacterium | reverse complement strand
CCTGCTGTCGTCAGCGGGCAAGGTAGGCGACGAGATCCGAGGTGTGGTGGACATCCTGGTGTCGGACCACCGGCTGGCGTCACGGCTGGACCTGCTGCTCCCTGGACAGCCGATGCCCATGGAGCCCGAGCTCGACGAGCAGCTGATCACCGCCGGCTTGGTGCGACGCGCCCACGAGCGTGGCCCCTTGGTCTGCCTTCGCGCCCCGGCCATCGCTGCTCTGGTGGGCTAGCCGGCCCACTGAGCCCACCCTCGCGGGAGGCGCACATGAGCCGAGACAGCGAAGGCGGCGACCACCTGTCGGATGAGGATCCCCTTCACAGCCCAGGCCTGCACGGCAAGCTCCGCTTCCTGCCCCTCAACTTCCGGCTCGGCCTGCAGGAGCGCATGCGGGCGGCCGCCGGCCTGCCGGCCTGGATCCGCCGTACCCGCAACCTGGAGCAGGCCCTCGAGGAGCTGGAGTGCACGCTGGAGGTCGCTTGTCGACGCTCGAGCCCCGGAGCCTGGGAGCGCACCGCCGCCTCGTGGGACCTGTCGGTCGTGAACACCGCCATCGAAGCCTACAACGACAACTTCCCCATCGAGCGTGACCTGCCCATGGATCCGCGCTCCCGGGACTTCTCCCACCAGGGGCGACCCTGGAAGCCCCTGCCCGCGCTGGACAGCGCCTGGATCCTCGAGCGCTTCCCTGTCGAAGGTGCGGGGTGCTCGTCAACCTGACCCCCAGAAGCCGCCACAATGAGCCCGGCGCCGTTGTGTCCCACCACCAGCCGCACTACACTGACACAGGGCCCACGACAGGGCCGCCGCTAGAGAGGAGTGAACCATGACCAAGGCCCGTCTCTTCCCCATGCTCGCCATCGCCCTCACCCTGGGCCTCACGGCCTGCGGCGACAAGGAAAACGACGACACCGACGGCAGCGATCCCGACGACACCTCCGAAGGTGACGCCGACGTCGACGCCGACACCGACGGCGACGCCGACCCCGACGCCCCCACCATCGAGGAGGCCGACGGCTACTGCTATCAGCACAAGACCGGCGACAAGTTCTACCAGTGGGAGGTCAACTGCATCGCAGACGATCCCCAGGGTGCCGACACCATCTCTTCCTTCGACGCCGAGAACAGCATCGTTCAGGTCCTGAACGACTCCGGCGGAGAGCTGGCGGACTACGCCCTGGTCTGCAACGACAGCGGCGAGTGCTTCGGCAGCTTCCGCGAGTCCGACCACGGCATCGCCTGCGCCAGCGCCAGCACCTACACGCTGGTCTTCCAGGTGGTCGACGAAGACGGCAACATCTCCGCTCCATTCTCCATCCAGGGCCGCCAGCAGTAGCCCGCTCGGAAGCAATCATTGGCCAGGCGTAGATCGCTGGGCGTCGACAACGTCCTGCCCCTCATCGGGGGCATCTGGTGGGTCGGCAAGCTGTCGCTCGGCGGCGGCTTGCCCTGCCACTCGTTCCTGGTGGAGCGCGGCGACCAGAGCGTGCTGTTCGACCCTGGCAACCTCCTCAGCCCCGCCGAGCTGGTCACCCAGGTCGAGCGCATCGTGCCGCTCGACCAGGTCCGATACATCGTGTGCCACGAGCCCGATCCGGCCAACGTAGCCGCTCTGCTGCACCTACAGCGCCTGGTCACCCGCCCCGACGCCGTACTGGTGACCCACAGCGCGAGCCGCGACGCCTGGGACCAGATCGGCCTGCAGATTCCCCGCTGGTTCGTCGACGAGCACGACTGGAACCTCGACCTCGGCGGTCGCGCCCTGCGCTTCGTACCCACCCCCTTCGCGCCCACCCAGGGCTCATTCTGTACCTTCGATGCAGCCACCGGCACCCTCTTCGCCGGAGGCCTGTTCGGTGTGATGGAGGGTGGAGCCGGCCTGATCGCCAACGACACCTCGGTACTCGACGGTCTGTTCCTCTTCCATGAGCGCCGCCTCCCTTCCC